>NZ_JBHWLY010000001.1:151665-205491 GCF_042730435.1 Nocardioides sp. NPDC059952
CCGGGGGGGGGGGTTTGTTACGCTGCGGGGGCACTTTAGGTCACTCTCAGCTTCACAACCCAGCTTCACGACCCTGGGGCGTCGACGACCGGGGTGCCGTGGGTGTGGAAGGACGAGATCGTCTTCAGGCCCCACGCCTGGCCCTTGGCCCGCTCGGCCTCGGTCCAGGTGATCAGCGGCCAGTCGGGGGCGAGGATCAGGCGGGTCAGCGGGTTGCACAGCTCGATCCGGTTGCCGCCGGGCTCGTAGACGTAGAGGAAGAACGTCTGCTGGATCGCGTGCTTGTGCGGTCCGGTCTCGATGAACACGCCGGTGTCCAGGGCGAGGTCGGCGGCCCGCAGGATGTCCTCGCGGGTGTCGGTGGCGAAAGCCAGATGGTGCAGCCGGCCGGTCGACCCGGTCCAGTCCTCGGTGTAGACGAGGTCGTAGGACTTCTGGGTGAAGGTCGACCAGCGGGCGCCGAGGTGGCCGTCGTCCAGCCTGATCTGCTCGGTGGGCCGCGCGCCGAGGGCATCGATCACGAAGCCGGTGGTCGACTCGACCTCGCGGGCCAGGTAGTTGATGTGGTCCAGGCGCCGCACCGCGACCCCGTGGCCGGGCTTGGCCTGGGGCTGGTTCTTGAGCCCGGGCCGGAGCTCGGGCGAGGGCGCCTCCCAATAGTCGGTCTCGTGGTAGAGCGCGAACTCGTGCCCGTCGGGATCGTGGGTCACCCACAGCGGCCCGATGCCCGGCTCGTCCTCCGTCCACTCACCGCTCGCGCCGGTGGCCTCGACGGCCGCGATCCGGCGCTCGAGCGCCTCGGGGGAGGAGCAGCGCAGCGCCGTACGCCCGATGCCGGGTGTGTCCCGCTCGGTGACCACGATGCTGTGGTGCTCGTAGTCGTCCCAGGTGCGCAGGTAGGTGTGGTCACCCTCCTGCGCCGAGACGGTCAGGCCGAGGAAGTCGGTGAAGAATCCGACGGTCTCGGCGGGCGTCGGGGTGAAGAGCTGGGCGTGGCCGATGTGCGCCACGTCGCCCAGCGGTGGGCGGGTGGGGGTCTCGGCGACCATCCGCTTGAGCGTGGTCAGGTTCTCCGGAACGGGGTCGGGCATGATCGCTCCCTTCAGTGAGCCGGGACGGCGGCGGCTTCGGCGGCCAGGCGGGCCTTGCGGGTCGCCGGGCCGAAGATCGCCAGGGCGAGCGCGCCGACCACCCAGGTGCCGGCGATGAAGTAGAAGACGGCCTGGTAGCCCAGCCCGCTGTAGAGACCGGCGATGATCAGCGGGCCGGCGGCGTTGGAGAGCCGGCCGAGACCGTAGGAGAGGGAGGTGCCGAGGGAGCGGCCCCTGGTGTCGAAGAGCTCGGGGGAGTAGGCGTAGGCCAGCGCGGTGTAGCCACGCTCGAACAGGTTCACCAGGAACCCGAAGGCGACGATCAGCAGCGGCGTGAAGGTCAGCCCGTAGAGGAGACCGGAACCGGCGATGATCAGGCCGAAGACCACCAGACACCACTTGCGCTCGTAGCGGTCGGTGACCAGCGAGGCCAGGAAGGAGCCGAGCGGGGCGCCGATGGTGGTCAGCGCGACGTAGAAGATCGAGTCCTCGACGCTGACACCCTCGGCCGCGAGCAGGGTGGGTGCCCACGATGAGAAGCCGAAGAAGCCGATCGTCTGGGAGATCCACAGCACCGAGAGCAGGATCGTCGGGTAGAGGAACCGCTTGTCCTTCAGCATCGCCAGACCCGCCTTGGTGACCGGGCCGTCCTCGACGGGTGCGGCGGGCGCGGGAAGGGTGCCGTGCTCGGCGGTCGCGTCGCGTTCCAGACCGGCCAGGATCTCCTCGGCCTCCGCATGCCGCCCACGCGACTCCAGCCACTGCGGCGACTCCACCAGGCGGCGTACGAAGAAGAGGAAGAGCACACCGAGGGCGCCCCAGAGGTAGACCAGGCGCCAGGTCCAGTCGGCGATCGGCACGACCGCGGAGGCGATCAGGTTGGTGGCGGGCGTCCCGCAGATGCCGATGACGATGACGTACGCCTGGAACTTGCCGCGCTTGGCGCGCGGGAAGAGCTCGTTCATGTAGACCACGGCCACCACGGTCATCGCGGAGAGCCCGGCGCTGGTCATCACCCTGAAGAAGCCCATCGCGACGATGTCCCAGGCGAAGACGCTGGCGAAGGACCAGACCGAGAACCAGATGGTGGTCGCCACGAGCGTACGTTTCCGGCCGAGCCGGTCGGCCAGGCCGCCGGCCACCACGGACCCGATGAACATGCCGACGAACGAGAGGGAGGTGACGTACGCGATGTGGTTGATCGTCACGCCCCACTGCTCGCGCATCACCGGCGCCGTCGTGGCGAAGGTGTTGATGTCGGCGAACTCGAAGAAGTAGGCGAACGCGAGCGCGACGGTGGCGAGCTTGTGGAACCTGGAGATGGGCAGCCGGTCGAGCCGGTTGGCTGCGTTGGTGGGGGTGAGGTCAGGCACTGTGCTCTCCTTCGGGCCAGTACAGGCGCATGGGGTTGTCCACGAGCAGCGCCTGCTGCAGCTCGGGGGTGGGGGCGATGTGCGGGATGTGGTCGACCAGCAGCCCGTCGTCGGGCATGTGGTCCTTCAGGTTGGGGTGCGGCCAGTCGGTGCCCCACAGCACGCGGTCGGGGAAGCGCTCGACGACCGTGCGGGCGAACGGGACGACGTCGCGGTAGGCGTGTCGTTGCCCGTCGAGGGCTGCGGGGCCGGTCACGGTGAGGCGCTCAGGGCAGGAGACCTTGACCCACACGTCGCCTGCGGCGACGAAGTCGAGGAACTCCGCGAACTCCGGGCCGTCGGGGTCCTTGGTCACGTCGGGGCGGCCCATGTGGTCGACGACCAGCGGCACCGGCAGGCTCGCGAAGAAGTCCTTCAGCCCGGCGAGGTCGGCGGCCTCGAAGTAGATCACCACGTGCCAGCCGAGCGGGGCGATCCGGGCCGCGATCGTCTCCAGCGTCTTGGTCGGCGTGACGTCGACGAGGCGCTTGACGAAGTTGAAACGTACGCCGCGGACCCCCGCCTCATGGAGGCTTGCGAGCTCCTCGTCGGTGATGTCGGCGTGCACCGTCGCCACCCCTCGGGCTCGTCCGTCGGAGTGTGCGAGCGCGTCGAGGAGTGCGCTGTTGTCGGCGCCGTGGCAGGTCGCCTGGACGAGGACGTTGCGGGCCAGGCCGAGGTGGTCGCGGAGCGCGAAGAGCTGGTCCTTGGAGGCGTCGACCGGGGTGTACTTGCGCTCGGGGGCGAACGGGAACTCCTCGGCCGGGCCGAAGACATGACAGTGCGCGTCGACCGCGCCCTCGGGGAGGGTGAAGGTGGGCTTCGTGGGGCCTTCGAACCAGTGCAGCCAGCCGGGGGTGACCATCGGATCAGTCCTTGTAGGTGAGGCCGAGCTCGGCGAGCTTCGGGCGCATGTCGTAGATGTCGAGGCCGAGCTCTCCCTGCTGGAAGCGGGCGCGTTTGCCGGCCTCGGCGTCCTCGCGGCGACGGGCGGCCTCGGCGACCTCGGCGGCACGGGCGGCCGGGACGACGACCACGCCATCGGCATCGGCGACGACGACGTCCCCGGGGTTGACCAGCGCGTTCGCGACGTTGACCGGGACGTTGACCGAGCCGAGGGTCGCCTTGACGGTGCCCTTCGCGTTGATCGCCCGGGAGAAGACCGGGAAGTCCATCTCGCGCAGCTCGTCGACGTCGCGGCAGCCGCCGTCGATGACCAGGCCGCGGGCGCCGCGGCTACGCAGCGAGGTGGCCAGCAGCTCGCCGAAGAAGCCGTCCTCGGACTCGGTCACGCAGCCGGCCACGACCACGTCGCCCTCCCGGACCTGCTCGGCGGCGACGTGCAGCATCCAGTTGTCACCGGGCTGGAGCAGCACGGTCACGGCCGTGCCGCACAGCCTCGCGCCCTCGTAGACCGGGCGGATGTAGGGCCGCATCAGCCCCAACCGCCCCATCGCCTCGTGGATCGTCGCGACGCCGAACTCGGACAGCGCCTCGACGGCCGCGGGGTCGGCGCGGTCGATGGTCGTGTGAACAACTCCGAGCTCGTGCACGGTGGTCTCCTAGCTGGGGTGGGTGGCGGGGGTCGCGGGGTGTAACACGCTGTTCGTAGGACTATCCGGTCGTTCAGATAGGGCGAGTAGTCCTACGAACGACGTGTTACAGGGGGTTCGGCCGCCCGGATCCGCCGATCCAGGCCCGGGTAGACGCGGCGGGCGTTGGTCTCGGTCAGGGCGGCGAGCTCGGCCTCGGTGAGGCCGTTGCGGGCTGCGTACGTCTCGACGTAGCGGCGGGTGTCGTCGAAGTGGTGGCCGGTGTCCGGGTCGATGCCGCGGACGGCGCCGATCATCTCCGAGGCGAACAGGACGCTGCTGTGCGGAATCACGTCGAGGAGGAGGTCGATCCCGGGCTGGTGGTAGACGCAGGTGTCGACGAAGACGTTCCTCATCAGGGTCTCCGTCGGGTCTGGCTTCCCGAGCGCTTGGGCGAGGCCGCGGAACCGGCCCCAGTGGTAGGGGACCGCGCCGCCGCCGTGCGGGATCACCAGGCGCAGATCGGGGAAGTCTGCGAAGAGGTCACCGGTGAGCAGCTGCATGAACGCGGTCGTGTCGGCGTTGAGGTAGTGAGAGCCGGTGGTGTGGAAGGCCGGGTTGCAGCTGGTGGAGACGTGGACCATGGCCGGTACGTCGAGCTCGGAGAGCTTCTCCCAGATCGGATACCAGGACCGGTCGGTCAGGGGCGGCGCCGTCCAGTGGCCGCCGGAGGGGTCGGGGTTGACGTTGACCGCGACCGCGCCGAGCTCGGTGACGGCGCGCTCGATCTCGGCGACGGTCGTGGCGGGGTCGACCCCGGGCGACTGCGGAAGCATCGCGCCCGCGGCGAACCGGGTCGGGTAGAGCTCGGCCACCCGGGCGCACAGGTCGTTGCAGATCCGCGCCCACGCGGTCGACGTCTCCAGGTCGCCGATGTGGTGGGCCATGAAGGACGCCCGCGGCGAGAAGACGGTCACGTCGATGCCGCGCTCGTCCATCTGCCGCAGCTGGTTGGCCTCGATGGTCTCGCGGATCTGGTCGTCGGAGATCCGCGGTCCCGCCGGGTCAGGCGCCTTGCCGGGGTCGGTCAGTGCCGCGACCTGGGCGTCGCGCCACTCACCCAGCGGCGCCGGTGCAGTGGTGTAGTGGCCGTGGATGTCGATGATCATGCGGTGGCTTCCTCGGTGGTGGCGAAGACGGCGCTCGGGACCATGGCCTCGCCGGCCATGATCAGCCGGGCCGTACGCAGCAGGGCGGATCGGGTCGCGCGGGTGGGATCGTTGGGGTCGAGGCCCAGGGTCACGCTGAACTCCCCGGTGGGGTGCTCGACGCTGAGCGTGGTCTCCTCGCCGGTGATCTCCGGCAGCTTCGCGAGGTCGTGGGCCACCGATCCCGGCATCACGGCCGCGGTCGCCGCGGTGACGGCGGCCAGGACGCCGATCGAGTGGTGGGTGCGGCGGGGGATGAGGCTGCGGGTGCTGAGCGCGCCGCCGTGGCTCGGGGCGGAGACGAGCGTCATCTTCGGGTAGGGCTTCTCGGTCACGTCGCCCAGACCCATCGCGTGGCCGGCGACGATCCGCAGCGCCTCGATCCGCGCCCGGAGCGCCTCGTCGGCGTCGATCTCCTCGGGGCTCTCCGAGCCGGTCGCGCCGAGGTCGCGGGCGTCGACGATCACCAGCGGCTGGCCGTTGTCGATCAGGGTGACGTCGATCGGGCCGACGCCCGGGACCTCGACGGTGTCGCGTACGTTGCCGGTCGGCAGCAGGCTCCCGGCCACCGAGCCGGCGGTGTCGAGGAACCCGATCCGCACCGGTGCCGCCGTGCCGGGGACGCCGTCGATGCGGGCGTCGCCGTCGTAGCGTACGAAGCGCGTGCCGTCCGGGCCGGCCGGAGTCGACACGGTGATCTCGGCGACCGCGCCGGTGTTGCGGGTGAGGACTCGGGCCGTGGTCGTGTCGCTGTCGGGGACCACCATGCCGGTCTCGATCGCGAAGGGCAGCACCGCGGCCAGCATGTTGCCGCAGTTGGGGGTGGTGTCGACCCGGTCCGAGTCGGGCTGGAGCTGGGCGAAGGTCCACTCGACGTCGATGCCGTCGACCCCGGGCGCGACGATGCCGGCCTTGCTGGTCAGCGGGTGCCCGCCACCGACGCCGTCGACCTGGAGCGGGTCGGGCGAGCCCATCACCGCCAGCAGCACCGCGTCGCGCCGCGCGGTGTCTATGGGCAGGTCGCGGGCGTCGAAGAACGGTCCGCGGGAGGTCCCGCCGCGCATGAGGAGACACCGCACGGGTGTCTGGGTTCGGGGGTCTGGGGCATGACGCACGTCACAGACCATAGATCATCAACAAGATTGTTAGCAATCTCGTCGACAAAAGTCTCAGCGAGTGGTCGCTCCCGTGCGCAGCAGGTCGAGCGTGCGCGGCTCGATGAGGGTGGAGAGGGTGACCACGCTGGTCGAGCGGACGACGGCGTGGGACTGGTCGATGCGTACGAGCACCTCCTGGAGCTTCGCGTGCGACCCGGTCGCGACCTTGCAGAAGACGTCGAAGGAGCCGGTGGTGACGTAGGCCTCCAGCACCTCGGGGATCTCGGCGAGGTCGCGGCGTACGTCCTCGAGGGCTCCCTGGGAGATCTCCAAGGTCACGAACGCCTGCACCGTGTGGCCGGCGGCGGCCGGGTCGATCGTCGGCGCCCAGTCGCGGATCACGCCCGCCTCGGCCAGCTTGCGCAGCCGGCTCTGCACGGTCGCGCGGGCGACGCCGGCGACCCGGGAGAGCTCGAGGTCGCCGACTCGCGGGTGGGCGTACAAAGTCTCCAGGAGAGTGACGTCGAGGTCATCGAGGTTCATGACTCGATGGTAGTCAGATTGTCTAGTCGAGCGTGTCTATCGCTGGTCGGATCTGACAGATTGACCAGCGCTCAGTGGTCAACTTGTTTGGTGTGATCGGGCGCACTTGACTTGCCCGCATGACGCTTGCAGACACCCTGACCAACCAAGAGAAGCTCGCCGGACTCGGGCTGGCCGAGCTGGAGCAGCTCGTCGGCCTGGTGGCCTACGACGACACCTCCGACCCCTTCCCGGTCACCGGCTGGGACGCGGTCGTGTGGGCTGTCGGCAACGCCACCCAGACCGCCCACTTCTTCCAGAGCGCCTTCGGCATGGAGCTGGTCGCCTACTCCGGTCCCGAGACCGGCAACCGCGACCACCACTCCTACGTGCTGCGCAGCGGGGGAGTGCGGTTCGTGATCAAGGGCGGCGTCGCGCCGGAGAGCGAGATCATCGCCCACCACGCCCGTCACGGTGACGGCATCATCGACATCGCCCTCGAGGTGCCCGACGTCGACCGCTGCATCGAGCACGCCCGCAAGCAGGGCGCCCGCGTCGTGGAGGAGCCCCACGACGTGAGCGACGAGCACGGCACCGTACGCATCGCCGCCATCGCCACCTACGGCGAGACCCGCCACACGCTGGTCGACCGGTCCGGCTACGACGGCCCCTACCTGCCCGGCTATGTCACCCGGAGCTCGACGCTGAAGAAGCCCGAGGGCGCCCCCAAGCGCCTCTTCCAGGCGCTCGACCACGTCGTCGGCAACGTCGAGCTCGGCAAGATGGACGAGTGGGTCGACTTCTACGGCCGCGTCATGGGCTTCACCAACATGGCCGAGTTCATCGGCGACGACATCGCCACCGACTACTCCGCGCTGATGTCGAAGGTCGTGGCCAACGGCAACCACCGGGTGAAGTTCCCGCTCAACGAGCCGGCGATCGCCAAGAAGAAGTCGCAGATCGACGAATACCTGGAGTTCTACCGGGGCCCCGGCGCCCAGCACCTCGCGCTGGCCACCGGCGACATCCTGGCCACCGTCGACGCGCTGCGCGACGCCGGGATCGAGTTCCTCAACACCCCCGACTCCTACTACGAGGACCCGGAGCTGCGCGCCCGGATCGGTGAGGTGCGCGTACCGATCGAGGAGCTGCAGAAGCGCGGCATCCTGGTCGACCGCGACGAGGACGGCTACCTGCTGCAGATCTTCACCAAGCCGATCGGCGACCGCCCCACGGTCTTCTTCGAGCTGATCGAGCGCCACGGCTCCCTCGGCTTCGGCAAGGGCAACTTCAAGGCCCTCTTCGAGGCCATCGAGCGCGAGCAGGAGCGCCGCGGCAACTTCTGAGCCTGTGACCCTGCGAGGCACGAGCAGGGTCACAACGCGAAGAGATCGAGCGAGCGCGCGGGTGAGCTTGCGAACCCGCGACTGCGGGTCGAGATCCATTGACGTACGTGTCAGCGGTCCGCCTGGGTGACCAGGCGGACCGGGGCATTGCCGGCGCCGTAGCCGTCGTAGCGCTCGCGGCGCTCGACGAGCTCGAAGAAGACCTCGCCGACGGTCTCGGTGTAGCAGTGCAGGTATTCGCCGTCGGCGTCGCGGTCGTAGAGCAGGTCGAGCTCGCGCAGGGTGGCGACGAGGTCGTCGGCGAGGCCGAAGCGGGCGACCAGGTCGTCGTAGTAGTTGCCCGGGACCTTCAGCGGCCGCAGGCCGCGCTCCCGGGCGGCCGCGACGACCCCGATGATGTCGTGGCAGGCGAGCGCGACGTGCTGGGCATGGCCCTGCTGGTCGTGGGGGAGCTGCCCGGTCGGGAGCAGGTTGAGCGGAAGGCGTACGCCGCCGGCCGGCGAGCTCATCACCTGGCTGCGGACGAGACCGGCTGGGCCGGCGACCTCCTGGGTCGGCTGCGGGGTCAGCGACAGCACGCTGGTGTAGAAGAGGACCGCCTCGTCGAAGCTGTGCCAGGGCTGGACCAGGTTGACGTGGTCGATGTGGGCGCCGCGCCTGTCGGTGCTCGAGGCTCCGCCGTCGAACTCGCCGATCCAGTCCGCGGCGTGCGAGAGGAAGACCTCGGTGCCGTCGGGGGAGGTGAAGGCGCGCAGCGCCTGCTCCCCGGCGTACGTCCGGCGGTGGACCGGCGGCGCCATCAGCCGCGCGGCGCGTTCGGCGGCCGGGTCCGAGTCGGCGACGTCGAAGCCGACCGCGGCGATCCTGGGCTCGGGGGAGGCGCTCGGCACGTCGTTGCACACGATCCGGGCCGAGCCCCAGGTCCACAGGCGCACCTGCTTGCTGCGGTGGCGGCCGCCGAAGTCGAATCCGAGCTGCTCGAGCAGCACCTCGACCCCGGAGGTGTCCGGCGCCTTGATCTCCACGAAGTCGAAGGCCTCCGGCGAGGCCACCTCCGGCAGCCGGGGGAGCGGGCCGGCCTCCTCGCCGAGCAGGTCG
This sequence comes from Nocardioides sp. NPDC059952, assembly GCF_042730435.1. Taxonomy (NCBI): domain Bacteria; kingdom Bacillati; phylum Actinomycetota; class Actinomycetes; order Propionibacteriales; family Nocardioidaceae; genus Nocardioides; species Nocardioides sp. NPDC059952. The sequence goes on from NZ_JBHWLY010000001.1 coordinate 160,972, forward strand.
GCGGTACGGTCGGCGAGCCAGCGCAGCGAGCGCTGCGCCTGGCGCGCGGTCCGGACCGGGTCGGTCTGGCGGAAGGTGTCGTTGAAGACCTCCAGCGACAGCGGTCCGTCGTAGCCGGCGCGGAGCATGTGGCCGAGGAAGGCCGGCAGGTCGAAGCTGCCCTCGCCGGGGAAGAGCCGGTGGTGACGGCTCCAGGAGAGCACGTCCATGCTGAGCGCCGGCGCGTCGGCGAGCTGGAGGAAGAAGATCTTCTCGGCCGGGATGTCCTCGATCTGCTTGGGGTCGTGGCCCCGGGAGAGGATGTGGAAGCTGTCCAGGCAGATCCCGACGTTGGGGTGGTCGGCGAGCTCCACGATCCGCCACGAACGCCGGTAGTCGTCGACGAACCGACCCCAGGCGAGCGCCTCGTAGGCGAGCCGGATGTCGTACGTGCTCGCCAGCTCGCCGAGTCGGCGCAACTGTCCCGCGGAGACCTCGTCGTCGTCGACGGTCGCGGTGCCGACGTTGCTGCACACCAGCATCAGGTCGATGCCGAGCCGGCGCATCAGCCGGAACTTCGCCTCGGCCCGGTGCAGCACGTCGCCGAAGGCTGCCTCGTCGACGCCCTCGGCGTCACGGAAGGGCTGGTAGAGGTCGAGAGTGAGCCCGAGCCGGTCGGCCAGTGCCCGGATCTCCTCGGGGGACTGGGGCGCGGCGATGAGGTCGGGCTCGAAGATCTCGATCGCGTCGAATCCCGCCTCGGCCGCGGCGTACATCTTCTGGACCAGGCCGCCGCTGAGGCAGACGGTGGCGATCGAGGTGCGCATGGGTCTCCGTTCGTAGCTAATGTACGAAACGGTACATACATTGCTCCCGCTTGGGAAGTGAGTCGTGCTCTAGGCTCGGGGCATGGTTCAGTCGCGCGATGCCGAACGCACCCGTTCCGAGCTGATCGAGGTTGCCACCGAGGTGTTCTCGGAGCAGGGCTACTCGGGCGCCCGGGTCGACGAGATCGCCGAGCGCACCCGCACCACGAAGCGGATGATCTACTACTACTTCGGCGGCAAGGAGGGGCTGTTCCTGGCCGTGCTCGAGGCTGCTTACCGCCGGATCCGCGAGCTCGAGCAGAGCCTGCATGCGGGTGATCTCGAGCCGGTCGACGCGATCCGTCGTATTGCCGAGCTCACCTTCGACCACCACGTCAACCACCCCGACTTCATCCGCCTCGTCTCGGTCGAGAACATCCACCGTGGCCGGCACATGGAGAAGGTCGAGTCGCTGCGCGAGCTCGGCGCCCCGGCTGCCAGCGTCCTCGACGAGGTCCTCGCCCGCGGCCGCGCGTCCGGTGAGCTCCGCGCCGACGTCGACGCGGTCGACGTGCACATGATGATCAGCGCCTACTGCGTCTTCCAGGTCGCCAACAGCGCCACCTTCGGCTTCCTGTTCGGTCGCGACATGCTCGCCCCCGACGTTCGCGAGCGTCACCGCCGCATCCTCGGCGACATCGTCGTCGGCTGGCTCACCGCTCGCTGACACGAACCCTGAAGAGCCCGTCCCCGCGCCGCGGGGACGGGCTCTTTGCCGTGCGGGGGTTGACGACCCGGGGCGTGATGTGATCCCCTTCACTCTCGTAACGTACTAGTTCGTACATTAAGGATCGCTCAGATGAAGTCTTCGTTTCTTGTCGGCCTGATCGGCGCGGGCGTCGGACCCTCGCTGAGTCCGGCGCTGCACATGCGCGAAGGGTTCGAGCACGGGTTGTCGTACGTCTACAAGACGCTCGACATCACCGATCTGGGGATCCCGGCCGAGGGTGTGGGCGACCTGATGAGGGACGCCCGGCGACTCGGCTTCGACGCCCTCAACATCACCCACCCGTGCAAGGAGCTCGTGATCGAGCACCTCGACCGGCTCGACGAGACCGCGGCCCGGCTCGGTGCGGTCAACACAGTGGTCTTCACCGACGAGGGTGCGGTCGGCCACAACACCGACACGACCGGCTTCGGCCACGCGCTGCGTACCGGGATGCCGGATGCCTCGCTCGGCACCGTCGTGCAGCTCGGCGCCGGCGGGGCGGGCTCGGCCGTCGCCCACGCGCTGGTGTCGCAGGGGACCGACCGGCTGGTCATCGCCGACATGGACCTCGACCGCGCCCAGGCGCGCGTCGAGGAGATCCGGCGGCACCACCCGGAGAGCACCGTCGAGGCGAGCCACGTCGACAAGCTGCCGGCGCTCCTCCCCGACGCCGACGGACTGGTCAACTGCACCCCGGTCGGCATGGCCGACCACCCCGGTACGCCGCTGGAGACGAGCCTCCTCCGCCCCGAGCTGTGGGTGGCGGACATCGTCTACAGGCCTCTGGACACCGCGCTGCTGCAGGCGGCGCGTGAGGTCGGCTGCCGGACTCTCCACGGAGGCCACATGGCGGTCTACCAGGCCGTCGACGCCTTCCGGCTGATCACCGGCATCGACCCCGATGCCGAGCGGATGCTCGCCCACCTGCGCGAGCTGGCCGCGGCCGGCTGACCCCCCAGCAATTCGAAGAGCCAGACAAACTTCACCCCCCCCACCCGTCCGCGGTCAGGAACCGCGGGCCTACCCGAGGAGGACCCGATGGCGGGACCTGACACCGACAGCAGTGCGAACCAAGAAGGCAAGACCCCGGTCCGGGCCGCGCTGGCCAGCTTCATGGGCAGCGCCGTCGAGTACTACGACTTCTTCATCTTCGGCTCTGCCGCGGCGCTGATCTTTCCGCACGTCTTCTTCCCCACAGCCGGTGACGCCGCCCTGGTGATGTCGTTCGCGACCTTCGCCTTCGCGTACGTCGCCCGGCCGGTCGGCGCGGTCTTCGTCGGTCACTTCGGTGACCGGATCGGCCGCCGGAAGGTGCTGCTGTTCACCCTGCTGCTGATGGGTGGCGGCACGTTCCTGATCGGCTGTCTGCCGTCCTACGACCAGGCCGGCTGGATCGCGCCCGCACTGCTGGTGTTCTGCCGTCTGCTCCAGGGGCTCTCGGCCGCCGGCGAGCAGGCCGGCGCCAGCTCGCTCACCCTCGAGCACGCCCCCGACGACAAGCGCTCCTTCTACACCTCCTGGACGCTCACCGGCACCCAGGGTGGTCAGATCCTGGCCGCGCTCGTCTTCATCCCGGTCGTCGCGCTGCCGGACGACATCAAGTACAGCATCGGCTGGCGGATCCCGTTCTGGCTCTCCGCGATCGTGGTCATGGTCGCGTTCTTCATCCGCAGCCGCCTCAACGAGACCCCGGAGTTCGAGGAGGCCAAGGCCAACAACGAGGTCGCCAAGCTGCCGCTCGCGGTGCTGCTGCGGGACCACTGGGCCGACGTGCTGCGCGTCATCTGCTGCGCCTTCATCGCGGCCGTCTCCACGGTCTTCGGCAACCTGGCCATCGCCTACGGTGTCGCGGTCGGCATGGTCGACTCGATCACGCTGTGGCTGGTCGTCGCGGCCAACGTCGTCGCGCTGTTCACCCAGCCGATGTTCGGCCGGCTCGCGGACCGGATCGGGCGCAAGCCGGTCTTCATCTACGGGGCCGTGGCCAGCGCGGTGATGATGCCGTTCTACCTGCTCTCGATGAGCCAGGGCAGCGAGCTGCTCGTCTTCGCGCTCGCGATCGTGACCTTCTCGTTCGGCTATGCGGCCGCGAACGCGACCTGGCCGTCGTTCTACGGCGAGATGTTCTCGACCCCGGTGCGGTTCTCCGGCGTCGCGATCGGCACCCAGATCGGCTTCCTGCTGGCCGGGTTCACGCCGTCGATCGTCACCGCTCTGGGTGGCGTGCAGGAGGGCGGCTGGGTCGTCACTGCCGGCTACACCGCGGTCGTCTGCCTCGTCGCGTCGATCGCTGCCCTGACCGCCCGCGAGACCAAGGACGTACGCACCGCCGATCTCGGTCTGCGGCGGGCCCCGGACCCGCAGGGCGCCGTCGCCTGACGACCCGACCCGCACGGAACCGCGCCGCCGCGGGCAGCGACATCACTGCCCGCGGCGGTGGCGATTGCGGCGGCGGACGACGTCCTTCAGGTCGGCGACCGGGCCCAGGTGGTCCAGCTTCTCGGGGTTGGTGACCGAGCGGATCCGCTGGACCTGGCCGTCGAGGATGTCGAGGGTCCAGGTGCCGAGGATGGCGCCGTCGGCGTCGCGCAGGATGGCTCCGGGCTCGCCGTTGAGCTCGCGCTGCTCCAGGCGGGCGCCCATGGCGAGCAGGGGTGGTACGGCCGCGACCAGGATGCGCGCGGCCTTCTCCGCACCGAACCGGCCGCCGATGCCACCGGCCACGCCGCCACCGTCGTTGACGGTCTCCACGTCCGCGGCCAGCAGCGCCTGGAGCCGGTCGACGTCACCGTCGCGCAACGCCTCGAAGAACCGGCTCGAGAGCTCGACCCGCTTGCGCCGGTCGGCCTCGAACCGCGGCTTGCCGTCGTCCATGTGGCGCCGGGCCCGGGAGGCGAGCTGACGGCAGGCGGCCTCGGACCGGTCGACCGCTGCGGCGATGTCGGCGAAGCCGAAGTGGAAGACCTCGCGCAGCACGAAGACCGCCCGCTCCAAGGGGCTGAGCCGCTCGAGCAGCAGCAGCGCTGCCATCGACACCGAGTCGGCCAGCTCGGTCGCGCGCTCCGGGCTCGCGTAGAGACCCGCATGATCGTCGACGTGGGCGTCGGTCGGCAGCGGCTCGGGGAACCACGGCCCGACGTACGTCTCCCGACGGACCCGGGCGGAGCGCAGCACGTCGAGAGAGATCCGGGTGACCACGGTCGAGAGGTAGGCCTTGAGCGAGTCGGGCTCGGTCGAGGTCCCCTCCAGCCGGATCCAGGTCTCCTGCACCGCGTCCTCCGCCTCGCCCACGCTGCCGAGGATCCGGTAGGCGATCGAGAACAGCAGCGGCCGCAGCTCCTCGAACTCGATCTCGGTCTCAGGTGTCACGGTCGTCCTCCTCGGTAGACATCTTCCACCCTGGGACGAGACAGCGCCCGGGACTGTGACATCGCGACCTCAGCCGAGATTCACCGGCTGGGTTCCCGGACCGGCGGGGTGGCCGCTGCCGCCTGGACGCGTGCGGCGCGCGAGCGGTCCTTGACGACGAACGCGGATCCGGGACGACGCGCCTCCATCCCCAGGACCCAGACCGTGCTGCGGCAGACGATCTCCTTCACCTTCGCCGCGGGCATGCCGCGGAGACGGGCGCCCACGGCCGAGTCGTCGCGGTGGGCGAAGTTCACCAGGCCCAGCCCGCGGCCGATACTGATGCACTCGCCCACGAAGCCGATGCTGACCGGCTTCGGCTTCGAGCCCGCGAGGCGCGTGAGCACCGTCTCGGCGGCGAGCGGCCCGAGCTGGTTCGCGGCCTGGCAGCTCATCCGGTACGCCAGGCCCGAGGGCGCCGAGGCGTCGCCGGTCGCGACGATCCGGTCGTCGTCGATGCTGGTCAGGGTCTCGTCGGTGACCAGCCGGCCGACCTCGTCGGTGGAGAGCCCGCTGCGGCGCGCCAGGTCCGGCGTGGTGAAACCGGCGGTCCAGATCGTCACCGAGCTGGGCAGCTCGCGGCCGTTGTCGAGGCGTACGCGGCCGTCCAGCACCTCTGCCACCCGGGCGCCCTCGATGATGCCGACGCCGAGCCGCCGCAGGGCGCGCTCGGCATCGGCGCGGCCCTTCTCGTGCAGCCACGGGCCGAGCCTGTCGCCGCAGATCAGAGCCACGTTGCGGCCGGCCTCGGCGAGCTCGGAGGAGACCTCGATGCCGGTCGGCCCGCCGCCGACGACGACCACCGGCGCGTCGGCCGGCGTCGTCTCCAGCGCCGCCTTCAGCCGGGTCGCTTCCTCGTAGGTCGAGATCCCGAAGGCGTGATCCGCGGTGCCGGGCACGCGGCTCGTGCCGGCGCTGCCGACGGCGTAGACCAGGTAGTCGTACGACATCTCCTCCCCGCTGCCGAGCGCGACGGTCCGCGCGCCCGCGTCGATGGAGGCCACGGTGTCGACCACCAGCCGCACGCGCGGGCTGAGCACGTCGGTGTAGGCCACCACGGCCTCCGAGGTCCCACCGACCAGCTGGTGCAGCCGGATCCGCTCGACGAACTGGTCGCGCGGGTTGACCAGGGTGATCGCGATGTCCTCGCGCTTGGTGAGCCGGTTGGCGGCCATCACGCCGGCGTATCCGCCACCGACGACGATCACGTGGTGCTTGCTCATGGGGTCCTCCTGCTTGTTGCGGTTCATACCCCTAGGACACCGGCGACCGCCGTGCTGTGACAGGTCATTCCTTCAGCCAGGCGTCCACCTTCTCGGGGTTGGCGTCGACCCACTTCTTGGCGGCGTCGTCGGGGTTCATCTGGTCCACGGAGATGTACTTCGCGACCAGGTTCTGGTCCTCGTTGGTCCAGGAGAAGTTCTTGACCAGGTCGACCGCCGGGCTCTTGGAGTCCGCGAACTCCTTCGACACGACCTTGTTCAGGTCGTAGACCGGGTAGTCGCAGGCGACCTTGGCGGCGTCGGCGTCGCAGCCGTCGGTGTACTCGGGCAGGTCGATCTTGACCAGGTCCACCTCGCTGAGGAACCACTGCGGCTCGTAGAAGTAGCCGAGCATCGGCTTCTTGTTCTTCTCCGCATCGCGGAACGCCTCGATGAGGGCGGTCTCGCTGCCGGCGTAGACGACCTTGTAGTCGAGCTTCAGGTTGCTCACCAGCGCCTCGTCGTTGGTGACGAAGCCCGGGTCGCCGTCATAGAGCGTGCCCTTGTCCCCGGACTCGGTGGTCTTGAACAGGGAGGCGTACTTGTTGAGGTTGTTCCAGTCCGTGATGTCGGGGTACTTCTCCGCCATCCACGGCGGTACGTACCAGCCGATGACTCCCTCGTTGCCGGTCGACCCGAAGTCGACGGCCGAGCCGTCACCGCCCTGGTCGGCCATGTACTTCTTCTGCAGCTCGGGGTGGCCCCAGTTCTCCACGACGACGTCGACCTCGCCGCTGCCGAAGCCCTTCCAGGAGACCTGCTCGTCGAGGTCCTTGTAGTTGACCGTGCAGCCCAGCTGGGTCTCGGCGACGTGGCCGAGCACGTGGGCGTCGGCCTCGTAGCCGACCCATGGGTTGATCGCGACGTCGAGGTCGCCGCACTCGGTGTCGCCGTCGGCGGTCGCGTTCTCGATCGAACCACCGCCACATCCGGTCAGGGTGATGGCCAGGCCGAATCCGGCCAGGACAGCCGCGACTGTGCGCGGGCGCTTGAGTTCCATGCTGTTGCCTCTCGGGAAGGGGGTGTGGAACATCGCCGGGTCTCAGGCCCGCGAAGATGTGGATGCGGCGGACGCCCGCTGGGCGCCGTACGTCGTGATGCGGTCGAGCATGATGCCGATCAGCACGATGGTGAGTCCGGCGGCGAGGCCGCGGCCGACGGCGCTGGACTGACGGAAACCGGTCACCACGTCGAAGCCCAGCGCGCCGGCGCCCGCCATGCCGCCGATGACGACCATCGACAGCACGTAGAGCAGGCCCTGGTTGGTCGCCAGCAGCACGGAGCTGCGCGCCATCGGCAGCTGGACCTTGGTGATCATCTGCCAGGCGGAGGAGCCCGCCATCTCGGCGGCCTCGATCGTGTTGGGGGAGACCGCGCGCACGCCGTCGGCGACCAGCTTGATCGCGACCGGAGCGGCGTAGACGACGCCGGCGAGCATCGCGGTGAAGCGGTTGGGGCCGAACAGGATCAGGATGGGGACGAGGTAGACGAACGGCGGCAGGGTCTGGCCCATGTCGAGGATCGGCCGCAGACCGATGTCGACCCGGTTGCTGCGGCCCATGAGCACGCCGAAGACCACCGCGAGCAGCACCACGACGACGGTCGCCACCAGACAGGCGGTGAGGGTCTCCATGGCGTGGTTCCACAGGCCGAGGCCGAGGATCATACCCAGGCAGAGAACGGTCGCGACCGCGGCGCGGCGGCCACCGACCACGGCGGCGATGGCCAAGATGGCGGCCGCTGTCACGAACCACGGGGAGTCCGCGAAGAGGCTCTGGATCGGGTTGAGGGCGTAGTCGGTGAACCCACGCTGGATGCCGTCCGTCAGCTGCGACAGGTCGCTGCGCAGCCACTCGCCGAAGCGGTCGACGGCGTTGCGCAGCGGCGTGCCGAGGTCGGGCTGCGACGGGAACTCGTTGGCCCAGATGTAGTTGTGGGACAGGTAGAGCGCGATCAATGTGCCGATCGTCGCGATGGCCAGGCCGATGCGACGGAACGGGCCACCCCGCTCGCCGGCACGGGCGGCGAGCTCGGCGCGGAATCCGGCCGCGGTCATCGACCGGTCGAGCATGACGGCCATGATCACGATCGCGATGCCGGCCACGAACGAGGTGCCGAGCTGGCCGCGCTTGAGGCCGTCGAGCACGGGCTGGCCCAGGCCCGGGCTGTCGATGTACGCCGCGATGGTCGCCATCGAGAGCGCCGCCATCATGGTCTGGTTGATGCCGGCGATGATCGTGCGCTTGGCCATCGGCAGCTCGACGTTCCAGAGCCGTTGGAGGCCGGTCTGCCCGAGCGAGTCGGTCGCCTCGATCACCGGGCCGGAGACCGACCGGATGCCGTGCGCGGTGATCCGGATGACCGGTGGCGCGGCGTAGATCAGCGTCATCATCACCGCGGCCGCCGGACCGATCCCGAAGAGGATGCTCATCGGCAGCAAGTAGACGAACGGCGGCATCGTCTGCATGACGTCGAGGATCGGCGTGACGAGGGCGGACACGCGCCGGCTGTGTGCCATCAGGACACCGATCGCGATGCCGGCGATGCACGAGACCACGACCGCGAAGAAGGTCACGATCAGGAGGTCGATGGCGTCGTTCCAGTAGCCGAGCACCCCGAAGGCGAGGAAGCACGGCACCACCAGCGCGACCGTGCGCCAGCCGGCCGCGGCGTACGCCACCAGGGCCGCCAGCGCAATGGTGCCGAGCCAGCCGATCTGCGGTAGCGGGCGCGGGAACCGGGCGACGGTGAAGATGCTCTGAAGCCACGCGAAGACGCTGTCGACGAGGTCGGCGATCGCGCCCGCGAGGTTGATCACCAGGTTGCTGCCGTCTGATGCGGCCTGCTCGACCCAGGCGCTGCGGTCGCCGAGCCAGTCGAAGACCGGTGTGCGGGCGGAGCCCCCGATCGCCAGCGTGTACTGATCCTTGAAGAGCGCCCACGCCAGCACCCACACCGCGAGCAGGACGAGCAGCGAGGTCGCGCGCCAGTGGCGGCGCAGGGTCGTCAGCGCCGGTGATCCAGCCGGCTCCTGGTCACGGCGTTCGCCGCCGCTGGGTGTGGGACGTTCGAGTGTCGATGTGGACATGCCACTTACTCCCCGGCCCCGGGGCCGGCCTCAGGACCGGACTCCGTGACCGTCTCCTCCTCGGCGACGACCACGCGCAGGATGTTCTCGTCGTCGACGATGCCGATCAGCTCGCCGTTCTCGACGACGCGCACGGGATGGGCAGAGGCGAGGGCCACGCGGGCGGCCTGCCACACGACCGTGTCGGGGTCCATGGCGGGCCCGTCGAGGGAGTCCCCGGGACGTACGGGCTGCATGACGTACCGCAGGGTCAGCACATGCCCCTTCGGGACCTCGCTGACGAAGTCGCGGACGTAGTCGTCGGCAGGGTGGGCGACGATCTCGGCGGCGGTGCCGAGCTGCACCATCTCGCCGTCGCGCATGATGAGGATCCGGTCCCCGAGCTTGATGGCTTCCTGGAGGTCGTGGGTGATGAAGACCATGGTCTTGCCGACCTCGTGGTGCAGCCGCACGATCTCGTCCTGCATGTCGCGCCGGATCAGCGGGTCGAGGGCGGAGAACGGCTCGTCGAAGAAGAGCACCTGCGGGTCGACGGCGAGCGCCCGGGCCAGGCCGACGCGCTGCTGCATGCCGCCGGAGAGCTGGTCGGGGAAGGAGTTCTCGTAGCCCGACAGGCCGACCAGGTCGACCATCTCCTGGGCCCGGCGACGGCGCTCGGCCTTGCCTTCGCCGCGGACCTCGAGGCCGTAGGCCACGTTGTCGATCACCGTGCGGTGCGGGAGCAGGCCGAAGTGCTGGAAGACCATCGACATGTGCCGGCGCCGCATGTCGCGCAGCTTGCCGGAGGGGAGGGAGGTGATCTCCTCGCCGTTGACGACCACGCTGCCGGCGGTGGGCTCGATGAGCCGGTTGAGCAGCCGGACCAGGGTCGACTTTCCCGACCCCGACAGGCCCATGATCACGAAGACCTCGCCCGGCTGGACCTCGAAGGAGATGTCCTTCACCGCGGCGACGCAGCCGGTCTTCGCCTGCAGGTCCGTGCGGGACAGCGTCGCGTCGCCGGAGCCGATGATCTTGTCCGCCTTGGCGCCGAAGATCTTCCACAGCCCCTCGACCCTGAGAGCGGGCGGGGTGGCGGCAGCCACGTCGGTAGCTCCTAGGACGTTGGTGCCCTCTGTGTCCGTGGTCCGGATGGTCATGCCAGCTCACCTGTCCTGACCGCCGGCTCGGGGTCGAGCGGGCTGCCCTCGCGGTAGTTGTAGAAGGGAACCTCTGACGGCGGCAGCGGAGTCTTGCCGAGGATCAGGTCGGCAGTCTTCTCGGCCACCATCATCACCGGGGCGTAGATGTTGCCGTTGGTGACGTAGGGGAAGACGCTGGCATCGCAGACCCGCAGACCGTCGGTGCCGTGCACCTTCATCGTCAGAGGATCGGTCACGGCCATCTCCCCGGTGCCCATCGCCGCCGTGCACGAGGGGTGCAGCGCGGTCTCGGCGTCCTCACGCACCCACTCGAGGATCTCCTCGTCGGTCTCCACCGACGGTCCGGGGGAGATCTCCCCGTCGTTGTACGCCGCGAACGCAGGCTGGTTGAGGATGTCGCGCGCGACCCGGATCGCCTCCACCCACTCCTTGCGGTCGGTCGGCGTCGAGAGGTAGTTGAACCGCATGGACGGGTGCACGCGCGGGTCCTTGGACTCGATGCGCACCCAGCCGCGGGTGTCGGCGTACATCGGGCCGATGTGGACCTGATAGCCGTGACCCTCGGTCGGGCTGGTGCCGTCGTAGCGGATCGCGATCGGCAGGAAGTGGAACATCAGGTTGGGGTAGTCGACATCCTCGTTGGAACGGCAGAATCCGCCGCCCTCGAAGTGGTTGGTCGCGCCCAGGCCCTTGCGCTGGAACAGCCACTGCCAGGCGATCTTCGGGCGCTGGTGCCAGGCCAGGCCGGGGGCGATCGAGACCGGTTGCTTCGAGGCGTACTGGATGTAGACCTCGAGATGGTCCTGCAGGTTCTCGCCGACGCCGGGCAGGTGGTGGACCAGCGGGATGTCGTGCTGCGCGAGGAGCTGGCGGTCGCCGATGCCGCTGAGCTGGAGCAGCTGCGGGGTGTTGATCGCGCCGCCACAGAGGATCACGTCACCAGCGTGGACGGTGTGCCGGCGGGCAGCGCGGCCGACGCCGCGGGTGTATTCGACGCCGGTCGCGCGGGGCGTGTCGCCGGTGGTGTCGAAGAGGATCTTCTCGGCGAACGCGAAGGTCTGGACGGTGAGGTTCGGGCGCTTCTTCGCGGGGTGCAGGTAGGCCCGGGCGGCTGACCATCGGCGGCCGCGCTTGACGTTGCGGTCGAAGGGCGCGAAGCCCTCCTGACGGTAGCCGTTGACGTCGTCGGTCAGCGGATAGCCGGCCTCCTGGACCGCGTCGAAGAACGCGCCGAAGAGGGGGTTCTCGCACTTGCCGCGTTCGAGGTGGAGCGGGCCTTCGCCGCCGCGCCAGTCATCGGCTCCAGAGCTGCCGTCGGCCAGGTGCCGACTCTCCATCCGCTTGAAGTAGGGCAGGCAGTGGGCGTAGTCCCAGGTCTCCATGCCCGGGTCGGAGGCCCAGCGCTCGTAGTCCAGCGGGTTGCCGCGCTGGAAGATCATGCCGTTGATGCTGCTGGAGCCACCGAGGACCTTGCCGCGGGCGTGGTAGACCTTGCGGCCACCCATGTGCGGCTCCGGGTCGGTCTCGTACTTCCAGTCGTAGAACCGACTGCCGATCGGGAACGGGAGTGCCGCCGGCATGTGCACGAACGGGTCGATCTTGTAGTCGCTGTGCCCGGCCTCGAGCACCAGGACGCGGTGAGCGGGGTCCTCGCTGAGACGCGCGGCCAGTGCGCTGCCGGCCGAACCACCGCCGACGATCACGTAGTCGTACTGCTTGTCCATCGAAGTAGCTCCTGCTCTCACGCGCCGAACCAACGGCTGGGCTCGGGGGTGGTGTTGTGCCAGATGTGCTTCGCCTCGCGATACTCGTCCAGGCCTGCCATGCCGAGCTCGCGGCCGACGCCGGACTGCTTGAACCCGCCCCACTCGGCCTGCGGCACGTAGGGATGGAAGTCGTTGATCCAGACCGTGCCCGCGCGCAGCCCCGCGGCGATCCGGCGCGCTCGATCGGGATCGGAGGTCCACACCCCGCCGGCCAGACCGAAGATCGTGTCGTTGGCCAGGGCCAGGGCCTCGTCCTCGGTGCGGAAGGTCTCCACGGTCAGCACCGGCCCGAAGGACTCCTCACGCACGACGGACATCCCGGCGGTGCAACGGTCGAGCACCGTGGGCGGGAAGAAGTAGCCATCGGCGTACTCGGGATCGGTGAGGCGGGCGCCGCCGCAGCGCAGCACGGCGCCCTCGGCGATACCGGCCTCGACGTACGCCGTCACCTTCTCCAGGTGCGGTAGAGAGATGAGCGGACCCGTCTCCGCCTTGTCGTCGAAGGGGCCTCCGAGCCGGATGGCGGATGCCCGCTCGACGAGCGCGTCGACGAACTCGTCGTGGATCGACTCCTCGACCAGGAGGCGGGCGCCGGCGGAGCAGACCTGCCCGGAGTGGAGGAAGACCGCGGTCAGCGCGTTGTCGAGGGCCGTCTCGCGGTCGGAGTCGGCGAAGACGATGTTGGGGTTCTTGCCGCCGAGCTCGAGGGCGACCTTCTTGACCGTGGCAGCGGCGGTGGCCATCAGGTGCTTGCCGGTCTCGAGGCCGCCGGTGAAGGAGAGCAGGTCGACCCGCGGATCCTCCGCGAGCGGAGCTCCCGCGACCGGACCGGCACCGAGGACGAGGTTGCCCACACCCGCCGGGAGCCCGGCCTCGGCCAGCAGCCTCATCAGGTGGATCGCGGTGTGTGGCGTCAGCTCGCTCGGCTTGAGGATGAAGGTGTTGCCCGCGGCCAGAGCCGGGGCGACCTTCCAGGCCGTCTGGAGGAGCGGGTAGTTCCACGGCGTGATGAGAGCGCAGACACCGACGGGCTCGTGGACGATCACCGACTCGACCTCGGGCCGGTCGGTGACGACCGGGCGAGTGTGGTCCTCGCCGGCGAGCCGCGCGTAGTGGTCGAAGACGGCGACGATGTCATCGATGTCGAGCTCGCTCTCGACCAGGCGCTTGCCCGTGTCGAGCGACTCGGCCCGGGCCACCAGCTGCTTGTCGCGCTCGAGCAGACGGGCGACCCGCTCCAGCAGGGCACCACGCTCGGCCGCCGAGGTGCGGGGCCATGGTCCCTCGTCGAAGGCGCGGCGTCCCGCGGCGATCGCGGAGCGGGTGTCCTCCGCTCCGGCCTCAGCAACGGTTCCGACGACCGCGCCGTCAGCGGGACAGCGGATCTCCCGCTGGTCGCCCGACTGCGCGGGCGACCAGCGCCCGTCGATGTAGATCTCGGCCATGCAACCTCCAGCATCGTGTTGCTCAACAGGCAACCGCGGGTGAATTGCAGAAGATCCTGCGCGGATGCGAAGGGCCAGGTCAAGGGCTTGTGGGACAAAATTGTTGCAGGCGGTACAAAATTGTTGCAGCTGTTACAAATGGCTCGAACCAGTTGTTAGAGTCGCCGCATGACGATCGCGACCACCGCGCCCGCCAAGGATCCGCAGCGCCGTGCTGCCTGGGCCGAGCTGGCGACCGACTACGTCCACGCCAACGGTCTGATCGGGCTGAGCCTGCGCCCGCTGGCGGCCGAGCTGGGCACCAGCAACCGGGTCCTGCTCTACCACTTCGGCACCAAGGACCAGCTGGTCGCCGACGTGCTCCGCACCTCCAACGAGCGGTCGGTCGCCGCGGTCGCCGCGCTCGAGCCCTCCAAGGACCTGCGGCTCGCCGTCCACGACCTCTGGTCGGTGATGGAGGGCGACCGGTGCAGCTGGATCTATGTGGAGGCGGCCGCTCTCGGCCTCTTCGGCAAGGAGCCGTACGCATCGGCGGTCCGCGAAGCCAACGCACTGTGGATCGCCGGCCTCATCGCGCATCTGGAGAAGTCCGGTGTGGGCCCCGCGGTCGCCGAACGGGCTGCCCACGTCATCGACGCCGCCTTCCAGGGTCTCCAGCTCAGCCTGGGCCTCGACGGCAGCCTCCCGGAGCGTGCTCGGTCCGTCGACGATCTCGCGGCCGCCGTCGCCGCTCTGGCCTGACCGGGGCCCTCGCGGTGCGGCTCTGCCGGCGATGGGGAAGCGGCGTGTCCGCGGAGGAGAAGGTCAGCGGAGCAGGTCGGTGAGGTCGATCTTGACCGGGAACGGCAACGGGACGTCGAGCCGGTCCCGGAAGATCCCGATCGGGACGTAGGCGTTGGTGAGGTCGTCGCGCTCATAGACATGGATCGCGGGCGCGCCGTCCTCGTTCTCGATGCGCCAGTAGTGAGCGATGCCCGCCTCGGCGTACTTCTGCGGCTTCACCGCCCGGTCGCGATGCTCGGACTCCGGCGAGACCACCTCGACGACGAGAGCCACCGAGCTCGCATCGTAGAAGGAGGCCTGGTCGGAGATCCGCGCCGTGCTCACCAGCACGTCCGGCTCCGGCCGGTTGCGCCTGTCGAGCACCACCGTCAGCTCCCGATCGACCTCGAACCCGTCGGGCGCCTGCGCCGTCAGCGCGTTGGTCAGGGCCGTGACGAGCCGACTGTGCCAGCGGCGCTGCGGTGACATATTGAAGACCAGGGCTCCGTCGATGAGTTCGGTATGACGCGGCGCCTCGACGAGCATGTCGAGGTCTTCGGAGTACCAACCCTCCTCACGGGGAGGGTGCATCCAGTCGGGCAACGCGGTCATGTCTTCGAGGATACCGCCTGATTCTTCTCGGGATCGCGTAAGCGTGTGTTGCTTCATGGGGTCGCCGCCGACCCTTGCTTCGATTGTTTCTCGATCACGCACCGCGTCAAGGACGGGCTTCGCCCGCCGGCTTCGCCGGTGGCCTGCGGCCATCCCTGACCCGACGCCCGATCGAGAAAGATTTCGCCTGTATCGGGCCGGCGGCGAGGGTGTGGCGCAGCGGATTCAGTTGGGCACGGGCTTGGGGCTGTAGCTGGTGTCCGGGGAAGGTTGAGGTCTCGTCGTGCGGGCGCGACTACAGGCGTGGGGAAGTCTCCGCGCCGGTGGGGAACACCTGCGGAAACGGTCCGGCACGGCGATCACCCCGGCCGGGATGAATCAGAACCCTGGCAGGCCTCAGGGTCGACGGGTGAACCGGATCGTGCCATCCGGCAACCGCTCATGGACATACGCCGGGGCGTGCGCCAGCCGATGGTGATGGGGACACAACAGGGCCCCGTCTTTGAGGTTGGTCTTGCCACCGGCGGCCCAGGGGTCGAGGTGGTGGGCATCGCACCACTCCGGGGGCATGTCACAGCCCTCGGCCTGGCAGCACTTCTGCTGCAACCGGAGTGCCTTGCGCTGGATGGGCTGGAAGAACCGGCTGCCTCGGCCGGCGTCGAGGACCTCACCATCCCCGCCCAGCACCCAGGGGATGATGGTGGCGTTGCAGGCCATCCGCCGGGCCTCAGCCGCCGAGATGGTGGTCCCGTTGGTCTCGTCGTAGCCCAGGGTGGCGACCCCGAGGTCCTTGCGGAGCTCGTCGAGGGAGATCACCACGTTGATCGTGGTCGCGTCACCGCCGTGGCGGGGCAGCGCGGCGGGGTCGAGGGTCTCCAACAGGCGGGAGAACCCCTGACCCATCAGTCGCTCCCAGGGCGGCAACGCCGCACCCTTGGCGACGAGCTGCTGTTTGCGGGGTTGGGCGTAGGCCTCGACGAGTCGTTTGAACCGCATCCCGATCGAGACCGGCAGCACCCCGTCGAACCCGACGGTCCCGTCGTGGTTGTCCCAGACCCGCAGCGCGGTCCTCTGCTGGGCACGTTCCTCCTCGGCCAGCAGGGCTCGGGCTTCGGCGTCCTCGAACCGGACCGGGTCGATCTCGACCAGGATTCGTTTGCCGGCGATCCGCAGCTGGTTCGCGGTCAAAGTGCGCGCGTAGTCGACCAGCAGCTTCTCGGCCAAGACCAGGTCCTCGGCACTCGCGACCGGGTCGGCCTTGATCTTGTCCAGCGCCCGGGTGATCACCCGGGCCTTGTCCTGGGACACGACACCTTCGGCCAGACCGGCTGCGACCAGGTCGTAGTTGGCGACCCCGGTGGCGAGTTTGAGCTGGGAGCGGGCCACGGCCCTGTCGACCAACAGTTCGGCCCGCATCCAGGCGGAGGCGTCCTTCGCGCCGGTCTCCTCGGCGATATCCCCGGCCGTGGCCAGGACTCGTAGCTTCAGTGCGGCCTGCTGGGCCTGGAGTTTCTCCAGCCGTTCCAGCAGGTCCTTCTTCTGCCCGGTGCGCCAATAGGCCGGGTCGCTCGCGAGGAGGTCGTGGAGGGCGGTTTCGATGGCCGTCAGAGCGGCGTCGATCGCGTCACCGGGGTTGGTGCCCCAGTGGCCGAGGTCGTGCTCGAGACTCATCGCGTTTCCTCCCTGCAGAGGTGTGTCGTGGTGGGTCTGATTCTACGCCTTGAACGGATACCTAACCACCCATAGGTGCAGGTCAAACACTATGTTCGCGGTGAGCGAACGGCATCGCTTCTGTGGATGGTAAGTGGCCCGAAGGGCCACCCCTCCATCCCCACAAGCCCCACGAATCCCAGCAGGATTCCGCTGCGCCACACCCGGGCCGCCGCCCCGATAACCAGCCAAATCTTTCTCGATCTGGTCCGGAGTCCAGGACCGCGAAGCGGCCGGCGAAGCCGGCGCCCGCAGGGCGTCCTTGACGCCGGACCAGATCGAGAAGACCCTCAAGAACGGGTCGGCGGCCCCGCCAGCCAAAGAAGAACAGTCAGGCGAAGTCGACGAGCCGCCCATCCGCATGCATGACACACCCTCGCCCGATCCAGGCAACAGCATGCTCCTTGTCCCCGACGGCGATGTAGGAGTAGCTCGGCGGAACCCAGACGAGGTCGTAGGAGACATCACCCAGAGCCACCTCGGTGGCACGAACCGCATCGTCGGAGGGGTCGAGAGTGCGTACGGCCTGCTCGACGGAGTCGAAGTATCTTCGGCCGTCCTCGGACAGTTCCTTCGCACACCAGGCGCACATGCCGAGGGAGTCGATCTGCGCGGCATTGGCCCTGATCGGTGCGTCGAGACCGAGGAGCTGGGGGCAGGCCCGAACGTGTAGGAGACGACCCGTCGCGTGCGCCACGAAGAGGGTCTCGGGGGTCTCGGAGGGCATCTCCGGAGCCTAGGGGAGGAACCATGCCCCACCCGGTATCTGAGACAAAGTCAGGACGTTCGACCCCCGTGATCGGTGTGGTCCAGGTCACGTACGATCCGAGGTATGGCGCATTACCAAAAGCGCGGGCACATCCCGCCCAAGCGGCACACCCAACACCGCGACGGAGAAGGGAATCTCTACTACGAAGAGCTCATGGGCGAGGAAGGGTTCTCCTCGGACTCCTCGTTGCTCTACCACCGCTACATCCCCTCGGCGGTGAAGGACGTACGCGTCTGGGAGCTGCCCGACCACGGCACGACCCCCAACCATCCGCTGCGCCCGATGCACCTGGGGCTTCACGATCTTTTCGAAGCCGAAGAATGGAAGAGTCACGACGCGGTGACCGGACGCCGCCTGGTGCTCGGCAACGGCGACGTGAGGCTGCACTACGCGGTCGCGGGGGAGGCCTCGCCGCTCTACCGCAACGCGATCGGCGACGAGTGTGTCTACGTCGAGTCCGGCAGCGGGGTCGTCGAGACGGTCTTCGGCGACCTGGAGGTCGGTGAGGGCGACTACGTGGTGATCCCGCGTGCCACCACCCACCGGTGGGTGCCGAGCGGCGACGAGCCGCTGCGCGTCTATGCGATCGAGGCGAACTCCCACATCGCCCCGCCGAAGCGCTATCTCTCCCGGTTCGGCCAGTTCCTCGAGCACGCCCCGTACTGCGAGCGGGACCTCCGGCTCCCGACCGATCCGCAGACCGTGGACGCGACCGAGGCAGAGGCCCACGGAATCGAGGTCTACATCAAGCATCGGGGCCCGGGCGCCGGCGGGATCGCCGGCTCGGTCCACGTCCTCCCGCACCACCCGTTCGACGTCGTCGGCTGGGACGGCTGCCTCTATCCCTACGTCTTCAACGTCGCCGACTACATGCCGATCACCGGCAAGGTGCACCAGCCGCCGCCCGTGCACCAGGTCTTCGAGGGCAACAACTTCGTGATCTGCAACTTCGTGCCGCGCAAGGTGGACTACCACGAGCTCGCGGTGCCGGTGCCCTACTACCACTCCAACGTCGACTCCGACGAGGTCATGTTCTACGTAGGCGGCGACTACGAGGCCCGCAAGGGCTCCGGGATCGGCATCGGCTCGATCACGCTCCACCCCGGTGGCCACGCCCACGGGCCGCAGCCCGGTGCGACGGAGCGCAGCCTGGGCGCGGAGTTCTTCGACGAGCTCGCGGTCATGGTCGACACCTTCCGGCCGCTCGAGGTCGGCGAGGCGGGTGCGGCCGTCGACGACGGCAAGTACGCCTGGACCTGGGCCGGCGGCCGCCAGTGAGCGAGCGTCAGCGAGCGAACAGACAAGACCACACGCGGCCGCGTCCGTATCCTGGCGCTTGCGCTACGGAGGTGGCCGCGTGAGCACCTGGCTGGACATCGGAGACAGTCAGTTCGGCCTCGAGGCGCTTCCGTACGCCACCTTCCGCACCGCCGCGGACCCCACGCCGCGGCTCGGGGCGCGGATCGGTGATCTGGTGCTCGACGTCGCCGCGGTCACAGGTGTCGGCGAAGGCGGTCTCGACGCGCTGCTCGCCGCCGGGCCGGCGGTCTGGACGGACGTACGCGCCGAGCTGACCCGGCTGCTCAGCGACCCCGGGAACGAGGCCGAGGTCAGACCGCACCTGGTGCCGATCGAGGAGGCCGACCTTCTGCTGCCGTTCACGGTGGCCGACTACGTCGACTTCTACGCCTCCGAGCACCACGCGTCCAACGTCGGGAAGATGTTCCGCCCCGACTCCGAGCCGCTGACGCCCAACTGGAAGCACCTGCCGATCGGCTACCACGGCCGCTCGGGCACGGTCGTCGTCTCCGGCACTGACGTCGTCCGGCCGACCGGGCTGCGGAAGACGCCCGACGGGATCGTCGACGGCCCTTCGATCCGCCTCGACATCGAGGCCGAGATGGGGTTCGTGGTCGGCGTCGGCTCGGACCGAGGCACTCCGGTCCCGCTCGCCGAGGCCGCCGACCACATCTTCGGGATCACGCTCCTCAACGACTGGTCGGCGCGCGACATCCAGGCCTGGGAGTACGTCCCGCTGGGCCCGTTCCTCGGCAAGTCGTTCGCGACCTCGATCTCGCCGTGGGTCCTTCCGCTCGCGGCGCTCGAGGCCGCCCGGGTGAGCCCGCCGGAACGCGACGTCCCGTTGACCGGCTACCTCGACGACTCGGCGCTCGAGCCGTGGGCCCTCGACCTCGCCCTCGAGGTCAGGCTCAACGGTTCGCTGGTCGCCGAGCCGCCGTACGCCACGATGTACTGGACCGCACCGCAGATGCTCGCGCACATGAGCGCCAACGGCGCCTCGCTCCGCGTCGGCGACCTGTTCGCCAGCGGCACGATCAGCGGCCCCGAGCCGGGTCAGCGCGGCTCGCTCCTCGAGCTCAGCTGGTCAGGGGCCGAGCCGTTCAAGCTGGACGACGGCTCCACTCGTACGTTCCTGGAAGACGGCGACGAGGTCACGATCACCGCGACGGCGCCGGCGCCGGGCGGCGGCCGGATCGCGTTCGGCGAGGTCAGCGGGCGGATCCTGCCCGCGAAGGAGCGCCCATGACGACGGTCTACGAGTTCACGCCCCGCTACCTCGAGGTCGACATGCAGGGGGTGATGTTCAACGGCTGGTACCTCGCCTACGTCGACGAGGCGATGAACCACTTCATCGATGCGTGCGGGGTGCCCTACCCGCGCTGGGAGGAGCTCGGCGTCGACGTCCAGCTCGTCCACGCGGACCTGGACTGGAAGGCCGGCATCGGCTTCGGCGACAAGGTCCAGGTGCCGGTGCGCACCACCCGGATCGGCACCAAGAGCTTCACCCTCGAGTTCGAGTTCCGCCGGGGCGAGGAGGTCACCTGTGCCGTCTCGGTCGTCTACGTGGTCGTCGCCGCCGACGGCTCGGGTTCGACCGCCGTCCCGCCGGAGATCGCTGCCGCGATCGGATATCCGCAAGAACGGTCAAGCGGCCAGGAGGCAACGGTGTGAGACTCGTCGTGTGCTCGAGACAGATGAAGAGATCGCCGACCTGCAACGCCTCCTGGACGCTTCGATCGGCCGCGCGAGCGGCCACCTGACCGGCATCGTCAATGCCGAGAATCGCCTGAACGCACGCCAGCTCGTCACCGAGCTGACGGGCATGAAGGTGCTGGTGCTGGCCACCGTGACCGCCCGCGGCGAGCCGCGGACGAGCTGCGTCGACGGCCACTTCGTGCACGGTCGCTGGCTGTTCGGGACCTCTCCCACCGCCGTCAAGGCCAAGCACATGCTCGCCCGCCCCGCCGTCAGCGCGACCCACGTCGACGGGGAGCGCGTCGGCGTCTTCACCCACGGCACCGCGCACGTGGTCTCCGAAGGGCCCGAGTTCGAGGCCCACAACGCCTACTTCACCGAGTTCTACGGCTCGGACCCGCAGACCTGGGAAGGGCCGGGCGTGGTCTATGCCACCATCGAGCCGAGCTGGATGGTCGCGTACGCCGCGAAGGCAGCTTCGTTTCCGGGCTGAACATTTACGGCCGAGTCGGCGCATCCGTCCCCTCTCACTCGCTTCGCTTCGCGAGACACGGGGACAGATCCGCCGACTCGGCACCACGAGTCTCTCTCGCTTCGCTTCGCGAGACACGGGGACAGATCCGCCGACTCGGCACCACGAGTTAGCTCGTCAGCTCCCGTTTTATCTCGGTCTTGAGCACCTTGCCGACCTTCGAACGTGGCAGGTCGGGCCAGACCTCGATCTGCTTGGGGGTCTTGACCGCGCCGATCCGCTCCTTGACGTACGCCTTGAGGTCGGCGACGTCGACCTCGGCACCGGGCCGGGGGAGGACGACGGCGGTGACGCGCTCGCCCCACTTCTCGTCGGGCAGGCCGACGACGGCGCAGTCGGCGATGGACGGATGGGTCATCAGCGCCTGCTCGACCTCGGTCGAGTAGACGTTGAAACCACCGGTGATCACCATGTCCTTGGCGCGGTCGACGATGTGCAGGAAGCCGTCCTCGTCGAGGAAGCCGATGTCGCCGGTGTGGTGCCAGCCGTGCGCGCTCGCCTCGGCGGTCGCCTCGGGATTGTCGAGGTAGCCGCGCATGACCAGGGAGCTGCGTACGACGATCTCGCCGCGCTCACCGGAGCCGAGCAGCGCGCCGCGCTCGCCCATGATCGACACGGTCACCAGCGGCGCCGGCCGGCCGGCCGAGGAGAGCCGCTCGGCGGCGACGGTGCCGTCCTCGTGGAAGTGGTCGGCGGGCGCCATGGTGGCGATCATCATCGGCGCCTCGGTCTGCCCGAACAGCTGCGCCATCACCGGTCCGATCCGGGTCAGCGCCTCCTCCAGGCGCGTCGACGACATCGGCGCCGCGCCGTACCAGAAGCAGCGCAGCGACTTCAGGTCGGTCGACTTCAGTGCCGGGTGGTCCAGCACCAGGTAGATCAGCGTCGGCGGCAGGAACGTGTGGGTGACCTGATGGCGCTCGATGTGCTCGAGGAACGCACCCACGTCCGGCGTACGCATCACCACGATCTGGCCGCCCAGGCACAGCACGGGGAAGCAGAGCACCCCGGCGGCGTGGGTGAGCGGCGCGAGCGCGAGGTAGGTCGGCCTCGTCGGCGCACCCGGCCACGGGTAGGCCATCAGGGTGATCGCCGACATCGTCTCCAGGTTGGTGCCGGTGAGCATGACGCCCTTGGGTCGCCCGGTGGTCCCGCCGGTGCCGACGACCATCGCGAGATCGTCCACGGCGTCGACCGGTTCGAGGGCCGAAGCGGGCGAGCCGAGGAAGTCGTCCCAGTCGATAGCCCACTCATAGGTCGCGTCGAGGCAGACCAACGTGGTCAGCTCCGGCAGATCTCCACGGATCTGGTCGACCAGGCCGGCGAAGGCCGACTGGAAGATCAGCGCCGAGCAGCCGAACAGGTCCAGCAGCTCCCGGTTCTCGGCGGCTTCGCTGCGCGGGTTGATCGGGCACCAGACGCCCCCCGCGCGGCTGATCCCGAAGACGGAGGCGAAGGCGACCGGGTCGTTGGCCGAGAGGATGGCGACCTTGTCGCCCGGGGCGACGCCGCGGGCCCGAAGGCCCGCGGCGACACGCACCGAGAGATCGACGACCTCGGCGTAGGACCAGGTGTCCTCGCCGCAGACGAGACAGGGGGCGTCGCCCCCCAGCGAGGCACCCTTGTCCAGATAGTCGACGAGCTGCATCGGGCCTCCCTCAGCCGCGCTGCCGGGTCACGACCGGCTCCGAGACCAGCCCGAAGGCCTGCAGCTGGCCGAGGAGCTCGCGGTGACCGAACGCCTGGCAGCCCGAGGCGAAGCCCACCCGGCGAGGCGGCTGCTGCAGCAGCGAGTAGGCGACGTACGCCTGCATCAGCCCGGTCTGCTTGTAGTTCTGGTTGCCGTGGATCACGCAGTGCGCGCGCCCCAGCGGGCCGGAGGCGTGGACCGAGTCGAGCGACTTGTTCAGGCGCGGGTTCTCGCGCGGCGGCATCTGGTTCATCACCTGGGCGGCCGTGGCGGTCAGCGCCTCGTCGCGCTGCTCGGCGTCCATGTCCTTGGTCGCCTCCAGCGCACCCGCCACGATCTGCGGCACCCCGTTCATCAGGGCGGCGTTGAAGACGCCACCCTGGGCCTTGCAGGTGGCCACCTTCGGGTCGCGGCGGTACCAGACCGGGTGCGAGGTGCCGCCCCACGGCAGCGAGAGCGCCAGCTCGTGCTGGCCCGGCACCACCAGCGGGACGAGCCCGGCGTTGGGGTCGAACTCGACGTACGCGTTCTGCTCCAGGTAGTGCGCCTTGGAGGTGGCCGCGTTGACCAGGATCGTGCGGGTCGAGGCGATCGTGGGGGAGCCACCCCAGAAGACCGCGATGTCGAGGGTGTCGAGGCCGGGCTGCTCGAGGCAGATCTCGGCCGCGATCTCGCCGGTGGTGTACATCTGCGCGATGCCCGGCGCGAGCAGCAGGCCCTTCTCGGCAAAACCCTCGCCGTAGGTCTCGTCGCAGGTGATCAGCCAGTCCTGCTCACCGGTGGTGTCGGTGTAGTGGACCCCGGCGGCCAGCGCGGCCTCCACGACCTCGGGACCGTACTGGGAGAACGGGCCGACGGTGTTGAGGACGACACGGGCGCCGGTGAGCAGCTCGGTGAGCGCCTCGACGGTGTGCTCGACCTCGGCGATCTCGTAGTCGGCGGTCTCGATGCCGGGTACGTGGGCGGCCATCGCGGCGACCAGCTTGTCCTTGGAGCGGCCGGCGGCCACGAACGGCACCCCGAGCTCACGCAGGTATTCACAGACCAGCCGGCCGGTGTAGCCGGAGGCGCCGTAGACGACGACGGGCTTGTTGTTGTTCTCGCTCATGGTCACATCCCCATTCCGCCGTCGACCGGCAGGCCGACTCCGTTGATGAACTTCGCCTGGTCGGAGGCGAGGAAGGCGACGGCGTCGGCCATGTCCTCGACCGTGCCGAGCCGGCCCGACGGGGTGAGGTCCACGACGCCGGCGACGGCCGCGTCGGGAGACTCGAAGAGCCCGAGGTTGGCGGTGTCGACGGCCAGCCCGACGCCCATCTCGGTCGGGACCAGTCCTGGGTAGATGCAGTTGATGCGTACGCCGTAGCCGAGCTTGCCGCTCTCCATCGCCGCCACGCGGGTCAGTCGGTCGACGGCGCTCTTGGTGGCCGAGTAGACCGAGATGCCCGGGAAAGCGATGGTGGCCGCGACGGAGGCGACGTTGATGATCACGCCTCCATTGCCCGCGGCGCCGTCGGGCCGCATCGTACGCAGCCCGTGCTTGAGGCCGAGGGCGGTGCCGAGCACGTTGACCTCGAGCATCTTCTTCACGTCGTTAGGGTCGAGCTCGGTGACCAGGCTGGTGATCTCGACACCGGCGTTGTTGACCAGGATGTCGAGGCCGCCGAGTGCGTCGACCGCGGCGGCCGCGCCCGCCTCCCAGGAGGCGTCGTCGGTGACGTCGAGGTGCACGAAAGTGCCGCCGATGGACTCGGCCACCTTGGTGCCCTCGCCGTCCTTGACGTCGGCGACGGCGACCTTGGCGCCGGCTGCCGCGAGCGCTCGGGCCATCCCCTCACCCAAGCCTTGGGCGCCGCCCGTGACGAGTGCCGTACGTCCGCTCAGATCGGTCATCTGTGACTCCTTCGTCGCTGTGATGTCGCTGTGATCCGGCTCACAGGCAATCGCGAATCTTGACGAGTGTCAAGAGTTTTCTTGACGATTGGCCAGAAAATGGTCCGGATGGCATCGACGACCGCACGGGAGGGGGTATCGTTGCCGCCCATGACCCAGGTCGCTGCCCCGAAGGCGTCTCGCCGCACGCCCGCCGACAAGCACGACGAACGCCGCAAGGCGCTCGCCGAGTCGGCGCTGCGCACCCTCGGGGAGCTGGGCTACGCGCGGGCCAGCCTGCGCGAGATCGCCAACAACTCCGAGTTCAGCCACGGCGTCGTGCACTACTACTTCAACGACAAGCTCGAGCTGATCGTCTACTGCGTGCGCTACTACAAGCAGACCTGCGTCCACCGCTACGACGGCGTCGTCGCCGAGGCGACCTCCCCGGACGACCTCGTCGCCCGGTTCGGTGACAAGCTCGTCGAGACGATCGTCGAGGAAGCGCCGATGCACCGGCTCTGGTACGACCTGCGCTCGCAGTCGATGTTCGAGGAGAGCCTGCGCGAGGCGGTCACCCAGATCGACCTGAGCCTGGAGGACATGATCGCGCGGGTCGTGAACCGCTACGCCGCGCTCGCCGGCACCGAGCCGGCGATCCCGGCGCCGGTCGCCTACGGGATGTTCGACGGCGTCTTCCAGCAGGCTCTGCTGGGCTACCTCAACGGTCGCGAGGCTGCCCTGGAGGATCTGCGCAGCCAGGTCGTCGGGCTGATGCCGATGCTGCTGGCGCCCAAGCGGTAGAGCCCGGTCAGCGGCGGATCGGCCGACCCGGGTACGCCGTCGGGTCGAGGCTGCCGTCGCGCACGACGAAGGTGCCGTCGACCAGGAGATGGACGACGCCGGCCGAGGGCCGGGTGGGATCGAGGTAGGTGGCCCGGTCGGTGATCCGGTCGGGGGAGAGTACGACCAGGTCGGCGTCGGCGCCGGGCGCGAGGTATCCCTTGCCGCGCATGGCCGGGGTGAACGGGGCGAGCACCTGAGCCGGTAGGTAGGAGCAGCGGCGGAAGGCCTCCGGCCAGGTCCAGGCGCTGGTCTCGCGGACCATGCGGCGCAACGAGCGGGCGTAGGTGCCTGAGGTACGAGGGTGGGTCTGGCCGCCGGGCGGCAGCGGCCACTCCCGGGTGTCGCTCACGCCGCCGGCCCACTCCACCGGCATCGCGTCGCTGGCCACGATCGCGTCCGGGAAGGCGAGGGCGCGCTGCAGCATCGCGTCGTCGACGGGGGAGTCCTCCTCGAGGAAGTGGACCACGCAGACGGCGCCGGGGTCGGTGGCGCGCAGCTCGGCCAGGCGCGCAACCGACGCGATCCGCTCGCCGGTGGTCACCATCGTGATCGAGGACGGCGTCAGGCCCCAGGCGCCGAGCCGCTCGGGTGCCAGGAAGAAGGCGCCGACGGCCGTGGAGCCGGCGCCGTACGGATAGGCCTCGACGGTGACGTCGGACCCGGCCGTGCGGGCATCATCGAGCAGGCCGAGGACGCGGTCTACGTGGCGGCGGGAGGTGCTGTTGACGTGGCAGTGGTGCATCCGGGCGCCCGTCTCGGCGGCGGCGCGGGTGATCTCCTCCGAGCCGTCGATCGGGGTGGTGGGGTCGGCCTCGACGATCTCGCGTACGTGGGTGAACGTCGCCGTGCCGCTGCGGGCGGCGAGCCGGGCGACGTCGAGGAACTCGGCGGGGTCCGAGCGTGGGGCGTAGCCCATCAGCACCCCGATCCCGAGCGCCCCTGCGGCCAGCTCGGACTCGAGCAGCTCGAGCCAGGCGTGCCGCTCCGCGGCCGAGGACGTACGTTGCCATGCCGGGTCGCCGAGCATCGACAACGAGGTCTCCAGGTCGGCGGCCGGCGTGATCCCGAGATGCGCGACGGCACGGGCATCGCCCCACGAGGCCGAGAAGCCGTAGTGGAGCACCCGGCCGTCGGCCGCGGCCCGCTCGTAGGCCAGGTCGAGAGGGAGCAGCCCCGACTCCAGGTCGAGGGTGGTGGTGACCCCGTCCATCGCCTGGAGGCGCTGGCCGGCGACCGAGTGGACGTGGCTGTGCAGGTCGACGAACCCGGGACCGACGACGAGCCCGGTCACGTCGATCACCTCGGCGGCCGGATCGTCGGGCACGCTCCCGACGGCCACCACGGACCCGTCGGAGACGGCGACGTCGGCCATCTGCTCGGTCCCTGCTCGGGGGTCGATGACCCGGCCACCACGGAGAATCAGCACCCCGCCATCAAACCGTCCTCCGCCACGGCGGCCATTGTCCGATCGGACAACAGCACCGCCCGTTGACTGTCCGATACGACGAGCACGTACACCGTCGGGACTCCCTACGGTTTCGGCATGCCCCACGACCAGACCCGCCCGGACGCCGCGCGGCACCTGCAGGAGAGCTTCGCCGACCTCGTCGCCGAGCACGGCGTGCCCGGCGCATCGATCGCCGTCCTCACCGGCGACGAGGTGATCACCGCTGCCGCCGGAACGGCCAGCCTGGCCACCGGGGTCGAGGTCGACACCGAGACCGTCTTCCAGATCGGCTCGATCACCAAGATCTGGACCACGACGCTGGTGATGCAGCTGGTCGACGACGGTCTCCTCGATCTGGACCGGCCGGTCCGTGACTACCTGCCGGAGCTCGTCATCGGCGACCGCGAGGCCGGCGAGACGATCACGACCCGCCAGCTGCTGTGCCACACGGCGGGCTTCGAGGGCGACATCTTCACCGACACCGGCCGCGGCGAGGACGCCGTCGAACGTTACGTCGCCACCCTCACCGACCTGCCGCAGCTGTTCGCCCCCGGTGAGACGTTCTCCTACAACAACACCGGCTTCGTCGTGCTCGGTCGGCTGGTCGAGGTGCTGCGAAAGGCCCCGTTCGACCAGGTGCTCCTCGATCGGATCGCGCGACCGCTCGGCCTCGCCAGCGTCTCCCCGAGTCCGTACGAGGCCATCCTGCGCCGTGCCGCCACCGGCCACATGCCGGGGGCCGACGGTGCCCCGGAGGCGGCGCCGACCTGGGCGCTGGCCAGGTCCAACGCGCCGGCCGGCTCCATGCTCGCGATGACGGCGAGCGACCTGCTCGGCTTCGTGCGGATGCACCTGAGCGGCGGCACCGCGCCCGACGGGACCCAGGTCCTCTCCGCCGCGGCCGTCGCGGCGATGCGGGAGCGGCAGGTCGAGCTGCCG
The DNA here is from genome assembly GCF_042730435.1 of Nocardioides sp. NPDC059952. Classification (NCBI taxonomy): domain Bacteria; kingdom Bacillati; phylum Actinomycetota; class Actinomycetes; order Propionibacteriales; family Nocardioidaceae; genus Nocardioides; species Nocardioides sp. NPDC059952. The sequence continues at coordinate 188,813 of NZ_JBHWLY010000001.1, forward strand.
CTGCTCTCCGGGATGGGCAGCGCCTGGGGCCTGGGCTGGGAGCTCGTCGACACCCCGCAGGGCGCCGTCCTCGCCCACGACGGCGGCACCATCGGCCAGGCCGCGTTCCTCCGGATCGTGCCCGAGCAGCGGCTGGCCGTCGCCCTGCTCACGAACGGAGGCGAGGTCTTCGGGCTCTTCAACGCCGCGGTCGCGGGACTGCTCGACGAGCTCGGAGGCGTACGACTTCCCGACCGGCCCACGCCACCGGTCGCGCCGGCGACGGTCGACGTCGACAGGTTCCTGGGCCCCTACGCGGACACGATCTACGACATCGAGGTCACTGCCGACGGTGCCGGCGGGCTCGTCCTCGACCGCACCCCCAAGGACATCATCGCCGAGATCGGCGAGCAGCCGATGCGGTTCTCCCTCGTCCACCTCGACGGCGACTCCTTCATCGCCACCGAGCCCGTCCGCGGAATCCACGTCGTCTTCGCCTTCCTCGGCGAGGCGGACGCCCCGGCGAAGTACGTCCACTACGGCCGCGTCGTCGCGCGCGCCGACTGACCACCCTGCGCGAGAACCCTGCCCGAAAAACCTTGCCCGAGAACCTTGTCCGAGAGAGGTACGTCCCCCATGAACCAGCGCCGAGCCCGAGCAGCCCTGAGACCCGCCCTCGCGGCGCTGACCCTGCCTCTGGCCGCCGCGGGCCTGGCCGCGTGCGGCTCCGGCTCGGGCGGCGGCACCGAGTCCGAGGCGTACGTCGACGGCGAGTCCTTCACGATGGCGATCGCCTCCGACCCCGGTGCCCTCGACCCGCACGGCGGCGTGACCAGCACCCTGCTGCAGCTGAGCCGGTTCGCGTACGACTCCTTGGTCAGCGTCGACCGTGACGGCGAGGTGCAGGCGCAGCTCGCGGAGAAGTGGAGCGTGGACGGCACCACGGTCACCTTCGACATCAAGGACGACGTGACCTGCGCGGACGGCTCGGAGTTCACTGCGCAGACCGTCGTCGACAACATCAGCTGGGTCGAGGACCCGAAGAACAAGAGCCCCTACCTGGGCGTCTTCATCCCGGCCGGCGCCACCGCGACGGCTTCCGGACAGACCGTGACGGTCACCTTGGCGGCGCCCGCGCCCTTCGTGCTGGCCTCCTTCTCCAACCTGCCGATGATCTGTGACAGCGGCCTCGCAGACCGGGCCGTCCTGAAGGCCGGGACCGCCGGCACCGGCCCGTACGTGCTGAAGGAGGCCGTCCCCGGCGACCACTACACCTACGAGGTCCGCGAGGGCTACGCCTGGGGTCCCGACGGCGCCACCACCGCGGCCGAGGGGACCCCGGCCACGGTCGAGGCCAAGATCGTCGCCAACGACACCACGGTCGCGAACCAGCTGCTCTCCGGGGACCTCAACGCCGCCTCGATCACCGGTCAGGACGCCGCCCGGCTGGACGCGGCGAAGCTGAACCGGGTCGACGCGCAGGCCGTGGTCGGCGAGCAGTGGTTCAACCACAACGAGGGCCACCCGACCGCTGACCCCGCGGTACGTGCCGCGCTGACCCAGGCGCTCGACCTGGCCGAGCTGCAGAAGGTGATCACCGCCGACAAGGGCGGTCCGGCCACCCAGCTCGCCGTCGTCGAGCCGGCCGGCTGCACCGGCTCCTCCGTCGACGGGAACCTCGCCGACGACGACACGGCTGCCGCCGAGAAGGCGCTCGAGGATGCCGGCTGGGCCGCGGGTGCCGACGGGGTCCGCACCAAGGCCGGGAAGCCGCTCGTGGTCGAGTTCGTCTACGACTCCTCGCTCGGCGCGCCCGGCACCGCCGCCGCCGAGCTGGCCGTCGCGGCGTGGAAGAAGGTCGGCATCGACGCCAAGGCCACGTCCCTGGACCAGACCGCGATCCAGACCGCGATGTTCGGCACCGGTGACTGGGACGTCGCCTGGGAGCCGCTCAACATCAACACCCCCGACCAGATCGTCCCGTTCCTCTCCGGGCCGGCGCCCGCCGAGGGCGGCAACAACTTCGCCGGCATCACCAACACCGGCTACGACGAAGCGGTGAAGACCGCGATGGCCAAGAACGGCGCCGAGGGCTGCGCGGACTGGCTGGCCGCGGAGGCGAGCCTGTTCGAGTCCTACGACGTGGTGCCGTTCGCCAACAACCTGCTGCCGTTCTTCTCCCAGGGTGCCGAGCTCGAGGTCGTCGGCGGTGTCGTCCCGACCAGCATCCGGATGCTGGGTTGAGGCAGGCGTCGATGACAGCGACATCAGCGGCGCCTGGACCCCCGAGGACGGAGGTGCCGACGGGGGTGCCAGGCACCCTGGGCGGGCGGTGGACCCAGTTCGCCCTGCGCCGCGGTGGCCGGCTGCTGGTGTCGCTGTTCGTGCTGGTCACCGCCGCGTTCTTGATGATCCACCTAGTCCCCGGCGACCCGGTGCGGGCCGCGCTCGGGATGACCGCGCCGACGGAGCTCGTCGAGGCGCGGCGGCACGCGCTCGGCCTCGACGACCCGCTCCTGACCCAGTACCTGGACTATGTCGGCGGCCTGTTCCGCGGTGACCTCGGGGAGTCGATCCAGACCCAGCTGCCAGTCGGGGAGACCATCGGCCGGCGCCTGGGTGCCACCGTCTCGCTCGGTCTGATCGCCTTCGTCCTCGCTCTCCTGATCGCCGTACCGCTCGGGGTCTGCGTCGCGGTCGCGACGAGGCGCGGGCGCCGGCAGCGTACGTCTCTGGGGTTCGCCTCCGGCAGCGTGGTGATCGGCTCGATCCCCGACTTCCTGATCGGCGTGGTGCTGGTCGCGGTCTTCGCGGTCGGTCTCGGCTGGCTCCCGGTCGCGGGCCGCGAGGACGGGGCCGCGTCCTACGTCCTGCCCGTCCTCGCCCTGGCGATCGGCCCGGCCGCGATGCTCGCCCGGATCGTCCGCGTCGAGATGATCTCCGTGCTGGAGTCCGACTACATCCGCACCGCGCGGGCCAAGCGGCTCCCGGCACGCCGGATCCACCTGGTGCACGCCCTGCCGAACGCCGTCACCGCCACGCTGACCCTCGGCGGGATGCTGCTGGCCTCGATGGTCGCGGGCACGGTGCTGGTCGAGAACGTCTTCGCCTGGCCCGGGCTCGGCAGCACCATCGTTTCGTCGATCGTCACCAAGGACTATCCGGTGGTGCAGGGCACGGTGCTCGTCTACGGGGTGATCGTGCTGCTGGTCAACACGCTCGTCGACGTCGCGCTCGCCGTGCTCGACCCCCGCTCGACGGTGGGGGAGGCCTGATGAGGGCATTGCGTACGCCGGTGGGAGCGCTCGGCGCGGGCCTGCTCGCGACGGTGCTGCTGCTGGCCATCCTGGCTCCGGTCGCCTTCGGCGACGGGGCGGCCGCAGTCGACACCGACAACCTGCTCGCCGGCCCCTCGGCGGAGCACTGGTTCGGCACCGACAACGCCGGCCGCGACCTGTTCCTGCGGGTCCTGGTCGCCACCCGGCTCTCGATCACCCTGGCGCTGCTGGCGACCGCGATCGCGGTGCTCACCGGGCTGGTGCTCGGCTCGCTGCCGTGGCTGCTCGGCCCACGGCTCGGGCGACCGGTGACGGCGCTGGTCAACATCCTGGTCGCCTTCCCCGGACTGCTCCTGGTCCTCTCCCTGGCCACCGTGTTCGGAGTCGGTGCCCGCGGGGCCGTCCTGGCGATCGGGTTCGCCGGTGCGCCCACGTTCGCCCGCCTCTGCCAGACGCTGATCGCCGGGATCGCCGCCCGCGACTATGTCGCCGCGGCCGAGATCGCCGGCCTCGGCCGGACCCGGATCCTGGCGCGGCACGTGCTGCCCAACGTCGCGGAGCCGCTCATCGTCAACGCGACCATCGGCGCCGGGAGCGCGCTGCTCGCCTTCGCCGGCCTCTCCTTCCTCGGCCTCGGCGTCCAGGCGCCCGCCTACGACTGGGGGCGGCTGATGCAGGACGGTCTGGCCGGGATCTACCTCCACCCGCTCGCGGCGCTCGCGCCGGGGATCGCGGTCGTCATCGCCGGCCTGGCCTTCAACCTCACCGGCGAGGCGGTCGCCGGTGCCTTGGGGGTGACGCCCGTCGTCGGGCCACGGTCCTGGTCGGGGCCGGTCCGCTCGACTCCTGCGAAGGCGAGCACGCAGGGAGACGACCTGGTGCTCGACGTACGCGATCTCGCTGTCGCCTTCCCCGGCCCATCGGCCCCGGTCACCCCGGTCCGTGGCGTCTCCCTCTCGCTGCGTTCCGGTGAGGCCGTGGGGATCGTGGGGGAGTCGGGGTCGGGCAAGTCGCTCACCGCGCTCGCGATCGCCCAGCTCGTCGAGGAGCCCGGCCGGGTCACCGGCGAGGTCACCCTCTGCGGCACCGACCTGAACGACGGCGGCCACCACGAGGACCTGCTCGGCACCTCGCTCGCGGTCGTCTTCCAGGACCCGATGACCTCGCTCAACCCGGCCATGCGGGTCGGCCCGCAGCTCGCCGAGGTGAGCCGCTTCCACCAGAGCCTCGGTCGGCGTGAGGCACTCGCCCGCGCTGTCGACCGGCTGCGCGCGGTGCGCCTGCGTGACCCGGAGCGGGCGGCTCACGCCTACCCGTTCGAGCTCTCCGGCGGCATGCGTCAGCGCGCCATGATCGGGATGGGACTGATGGGCACCCCGCGGCTGATCATCGCCGACGAGCCCACCACCGCCCTGGACGTCACCGTCCAGAAGCAGGTCCTGGCGCTCCTGGAGGGGGTACGCCGCGAGCACGGCACCGCGATCCTGCTGATCTCCCACGACGTGTCCGTCATCGGCGAGATCTGCGACCGGGTGCTGGTGATGTATGCCGGGCGCATCGTCGAGGAGATCGCCGCGGGCGACCTCCACAGCGGTGCCCGGCACCCCTACACCCGGGCACTGGTCGCGGCGGTCCCGTCGATGAGCACACCGCGGGACGAGCCGCTGGCCACCATCCCCGGCCAGCCGGTCGACCCCGCCGCGCTTCCCCCGGGCTGTGCGTACGCCGCCAGGTGCCCGCTCGCGACCGACCAGTGCCTGAGCGAGGAGCCCGCGCTCCTCGACGGAGTCGCGTGCTGGCGTGCGGACGACCCGCTCCCGATGGAGCAGACGAAGCAGGTGAGCGTATGAGCGAGCGACAGCGAGCGACAGTGGGCCTCAGGCCGCCGCTTCCGTATTCTTCGCCCTTCGCTACGGAGGCGGCGGCATGAGCATGCGGTTCGAGCAGGTCAGCGTGCGGTTCGGGCGCACCCAGGTGCTCCACGAGGTGAGCCTGGAGGTGCCCGACGGCTCGATCGTGGGGCTGGTGGGGGAGTCCGGTTCGGGCAAGTCGACGCTCGCCCGGGCCGCCGTCGGGCTGGTGCCGGTCAGCGCCGGGCGCGTCCTGGTCGACGGCGTCCCGGCCGGCCGGCGCTCCAAGGCCGGATCCGGGGTCCAGATGGTCTTCCAGGATCCCTACTCCTCCCTCGACCCGCGGATGAGCATCGGCGAGAGCATCGCCGAGGCGATCCCCGGACGGCCCTCGAAGTCCGAACGGGCCGGCGAGGTCGCTCGCCTCCTCCGGCTGGTCCATCTCGACCCGGGCCGCGCCGGCCAGCGTCCGGGGAACCTCTCCGGCGGCCAGCGGCAACGGGTCGCCCTGGCCCGCGCGCTGGCGGGCAGACCTCAGGTGCTCATCGCCGACGAGATCACCTCGGCGCTCGACGTCTCCGTCCAGGGCGCCGTCCTCAACCTCGTCCGCGAGATGCAGCGCGAGCTCGGCCTCTCGATCCTGTTCATCTCCCACAACCTGGCCGTGGTGCGCTACGTGGCCGACACGGTCGCGGTGATGAGCCACGGACACATCGTCGAGTGCGGGCCGGCGGCCGACGTACTGGAGAACCCGAGTCATCGCTACACCCAAGAGCTTCTCGCCGCCGTCCCCGGCGGCACCTCGAACACTCTCACCAAGGAGACCTGATGACCATCGATTCCGCTCACTGGCAGACCCGGCTCACCGAGCTGACGAAGAAGCACGGCGTCCCCGGGGCCCAGCTCGGCATCCTCCGGGTCGGCCGCGACGGCGCTCAGGACGAGCAGGTAACGCTCACCACCGGAGTGCTCCACCTCGGCACCGGCCAGCCCGCCACGACCGACTCCGTCTGGCAGATCGGCTCGATCTCCAAGGTCTGGACCGCGACCGTGGTGATGCAGCTGGTCGATGAGGGCAAGCTCGCCCTCGACACCCCGGTCAAGGAGATCATCGGTGATCTCGATCTGCGTGACCCCGAGGTCACCGAGAAGGTCACGATCCACCACCTGCTCACCCACACCAGCGGCATCGACGGTGATGTCTTCACCGACACCGGACGCGGTGACGACGTACTGGAGAAGTACGTCGCCCGCCTCGGCGAGGCCGCCCAGAACCACCCGCTGGGCGCGACCTGGTCCTACTGCAACTCCGGCTACGTGCTGCTCGGGCGGGTCATCGAGGTCGTCACCGGCCAGACCTGGGACCAGGCGATGCGTGAGCGGCTCTTCACGCCGCTCGGCCTCACCCACACCGGCACCCTGCCCGAGGAGGCGATGCTCCATGCGCTCGCGATGGGCCACCTCGGCACCGGCGAGGACATCGCCCCGGCGCCGGTATGGGGGCTGCCCCGTTCGTGCGGCCCGGCCGGTCTGATCACCGCGACCGCTGCCGACGTGCTCGCCTTCGCCCGGATGCACCTGAGCGGTGGGGTGGCAAAAGACGGCACCCGGGTGCTCTCCGCCGAGTCGGTGGCGGCGATGGCCGACTTCCAGGTCGACTGTCCGGAGAAGGACCTGCTCGGCGACTCGTGGGGCCTCGGCTGGTTCCGCTGCGACTGGCACGGGGCGCGTGCGATCGGTCACGACGGCAACACCATCGGGCAGGCCGCGTTCCTGCGGCTGCTTCCCGAGGCCGGCATCGCGGTCTCGCTCAACACCAACGTCGCCAGCGCCATCGCGCTCTACCAGGACCTCTTCGAGGAGATCTTCGCCGAGCTCGCCGATGTCCGCCTCCCCGACCGCTTCGAGATCCCCGCCGACGCACCCGAGGTCGACATCACCCCGTTCCTCGGCGAGTACTCGCGCGAGTCGGTGCTGGAGGAGGTCCTGGTCCTCGACGGCAAGCCGGTGATGCGGACGACCGTCTCCGGACCCGTCGCGGAGCTCGAGGGTGCCTCCGAGCCCGAGGTGCATGAGCTGGTGCCGGTCGCGGAGGCGATCTTCGCGGTCAAGCCCGACAAGTCCGCGGCCTACTTCCCCGTACGTTTCTACACGTTGCCGACCGGCGAGCGATACCTCCACTTCGGCGCCCGCGCGACCCCGAAGAAGGCCTGAATGCGTCGACCTCAGATCGATCTCCACCGGCTCCTGGACGACATCCGGGAGCTGGTCGAGACCGAGTCGCCCTCCACCGACCTGGACGCCGTCGCCCGCTCGGCCGAGGTCGTGGCCCACCTCGGAGGCGCCCATCTCGGCGTCCCCCCGGAGCGCATCGTCGTCGACGGGGTCACCCATCTGCGCTGGCGCTTCGGGCCCGGCCCGCACGTCCTGCTGCTGGCCCACCACGACACGGTCTGGCCGCACGGCACGCTGGAGAGGATCCCGTACGCCGTCACCGACGGTGTCCTGCGCGGCCCCGGCTGCTTCGACATGCTCGCCGGCCTGGTCATGGCACTGCACGCGGTCGCCGCACTGCCGGCTCCCGACGGGGTCTGCCTCCTGGTCACCGGCGACGAGGAGCTCGGCTCGCCGTCCTCGCGCGCGCTGATCGAGGCCGAGGCCCGGGAGGCGTCCGCGGTGCTCGTGCTCGAGGCGTCGGTCGGCGACGGAGACCTCAAGACGGCCCGGAAAGGCACCTCGATGTACGAGGTAGAGGTCGTCGGACGTGCCGCCCATGCCGGCCTGGAGCCAGACAAGGGCGTCAACGCCACCATCGAGCTGGCCCACCAGGTGCCCGCGGTGGCCGCGCTCGCCGACCCGTCCGCGGGCACGACGGTGACCCCGACGTCCGCATCCGCAGGCACGACGCTCAACACGGTCCCGGGCGCGGCCCGGTTCACGGTCGACGTACGCGCCTGGAGCGCGGCCGAGCAGGAACGGGTCGACGCCGGGATGCGTGCTCTGGAGCCGGCGCTCGAAGGCGCGAAGCTGGTCGTGCACGGCGGGATCAACCGGCCGCCCCTGGAAGAGTCCATGTCGGCGCGGCTGTTCGATCGAGCTGTCGACGTCGCGACCCGGCTCGGGCTGCCGGTGCCGGGTCAGGCCGCAGTCGGCGGGGCCTCCGACGGCAACTTCGCCGCCGGCGTCGGCACCCCGACGCTCGACGGGCTCGGCGCCGTCGGCGGCGGGGCGCATGCCGAGGACGAGCACGTGCTGGTCGACCGGCTGGCCGACCGGACGATTCTGCTGCACGGTCTGCTGCAGGATCTGCTCGAGGAGCCGGTGGCCGGCCGTCCGACCGACGGATCGAGGGATCGGCCGTGACTCGGGCATGGGGGGCGTACGTCCGGGCCGCCGAGTCCGCCCGGGTCACCGTCCGCGAGCTCGACGGGATCGCGGAGCTGCAGCGGGCCGAGAAGGTGCTCGGCGGGATCTGGGGCGTTCCGGACAATCCGCCGCTCGGGTCCGAGCTGATGCGCGCGATGCGCAAGGCCGAGGGCTACGTGGCCGGTGCGTTCGACGATGCCGCCGGCGAGGAGATGGTCGGCGTCTGCGTCGGGTTCCACTCGGTGCCGGCGGCCCGCGCGATGCACAGCCACATCGCCGGCGTGGTCCCGGAGATGGCCGGTCGCCACGCGGGCTTCGCGCTCAAGCTTCACCAGCGGGCCTGGTGCCTGGAACGTGGGATCACGCTGATGGAGTGGACCTTCGACCCGCTCGTGGCCCGCAACGCCTACTTCAACCTGGCCAAGCTCGGCACCCGGGTCGCGGAGTATCTCCCCGACTTCTACGGCTCGATGGGCGACGGCATCAACGATGCCGAGGACGCCAGCGACCGGATCCTGGTGCACTGGGACCTGGACTCGCCGCAGGTCGCATCCGCGTGCGACGGCAGCCCGGTCGAGGTCGCCGAGGTCGCCGGCGGGCCGGGTGCGTCCTGGGTCGAGGTGCCCCGCGACATCGAGGCGCTGCGCGTCTCCGACCCCGGCGAGGCCCGGGCGTGGCGTACCAAGGTCCGCGACCAGCTGCTGAGCGGGTTGGAGTCGGGCACGGTCGCCGGCTTCGACCGCGACCACGGATATCTGCTGACAAGCACAGCCCCGAGGGAAGGAACCGAATGAAGCTGGAAGGGATGGAGCTGCGACGGGTGTCGATGCCACTGGTATCGCCCTTCCGGACCTCCTTCGGCACCCAGAGCGAGCGCGACATCCTGCTTCTGCGCGCGGTGACCTCGCAGAGCGAGGGGTGGGGCGAGTGCGTCGCGATGGCCGACCCGCTCTACTCCTCCGAGTACGTCGAGGCGACTGCGGACGTGCTCCGTCGGTTCCTGCTCCCCGCACTGGCCGCGGCCGGCGGTGAGCTGGAGAGGCACGGGGCGTACGCGGTGGGAAAGGTGCTGCACCCGTTCAAGGGACATCGGATGGCAAAGGCGGCGCTGGAGATGGCGCTGCTCGACGCCGAGCTGCGCGCGGCCGGGAGGTCCTGGGCCCGCGAGCTGGGCGCCGTGCACGACCGGGTGCCGAGCGGTGTCTCGGTCGGCATCTTCGACTCCGTACCCCACCTGCTGGACGTGGTCGGCGGCTACCTGGACGACGGCTACGTGCGGATCAAGCTCAAGATCGAGCCGGGCTGGGACATCGAGCCGGTGGCCGCGGTCCGGGAGCGGTTCGGCGACATCCCGCTGCAGGTCGACGCCAACACCGCCTACACGCTGCGCGACGCCCGCCACCTGGCGAAGCTGGATCCGTTCGACCTGCTCCTCATCGAGCAGCCGCTGGAGGAGGAGGACGTCCTCGGCCACGCGAAGCTGGCCCGCGAGATCCGCACCCCGGTGTGCCTCGACGAGTCGATCGTCTCCGCGCAGACGGCCGCCGCCGCGATCTCGCTCGGTGCCTGCTCGATCATCAACATCAAGCCCGGCCGCGTGGGCGGCTACCTGGAGGCCGTACGCATCCACGATCTCGCCGCCGCGCACGGACTCGCGGTCTGGTGCGGTGGCATGGTCGAGACCGGGCTGGGGCGCGCCGCCAACGCTGCCCTGGGCGCGCTGCCGGGGTTCACTCTGCCCGGGGACATCTCCGCCTCCGACCGGTTCTATCGCACCGACATCACCGAGCCGCTCACGATCGAGGACGGCCACATGAGCGTCCCGACCGGCCCGGGTCTGGGCGTCACCCCGATCCCGGAGATCCTGGAGTCGTTCACCACCTCGACCGAATGGATCTCGCTCGGGACGCGACGTAGATCGGTGGACGGTGTCGGGGGTCGGTTCTAGTATTCCGGGCGTGAGCCAGCGTCCGCGCGCGAGTCTGGGCCGCGTGCTCGATGATCTGGGCGACACGCTGCTCGAGCTGCTGGCCGGCGACCCCGCGCATGAGGGCGAGATCGGTGGTGTGGTGATCCACGACCCCGACGACGAGCCGGTCCATCCCGCGGGGGCGCTGGTCCTGGCCGTCGGGGTGTCGTCGGGCGAGCTCCCAGAGCTCATCTACGAGGTGGGGCGGCGCGGGGCGGTCGGGCTGGTCGTCCGCGCGCCCGTCGTGCTGACCGGGGCCCTGGCCGCGGCGGTCGAGGAGAGCCGGATCGCCCTGCTCGGGCTGCGCCGCGGCGCGACCTGGGCGCAGCTGACCGCGCTGCTGCGGTCGCTGCTGGCGGAGGGCGACATCGGCCCGACCGAGGCGGAGACGCTCGGTGGCCTGCCCTCGGGTGACCTGTTCGCGGTCGCCAACGCGATCGGCGCGCTGCTGGACGCGCCGGTGACGATCGAGGACCGCAGCTCGCGGGTGCTGGCCTTCTCCGGCCGTCAGGACGAGGCCGACGCCTCGCGGGTCGAGACGGTCATCGGCCGCCAGGTTCCCGAACGCTACGCCCGGATGCTCACCGACCTCGGCGTCTTCCGCGAGCTCTACCGCGAGCACCGGCCCGTCGTCGTCGACCCGGCCCGGCTCGACGAGGACAGGATCAGCAAGCAGCGTGTCGCGATCGCGGTCCGTGCCGGTGATGAGGTCCTCGGCTCGATCTGGGCGGCGATGGACGGTGAGGTCACGCCCGAGCGGAGCGCGGCGCTGCGCGACGCCGCCAGTCTGGTCGCGCTCCACATGCTGCGCGTGCGGGCCGGCGCCGATGTGCACCGGCGGTTGCGTACGGATCTGGTCAGCTCGGTCCTCGAGGGCGCGGCCGGTGCTCGAGACGCGCTGGGCCGGCTCGGCCTCGCGGGGCGCCCGGTGGTCGTGCTCGCCCTGGCCCTGCGGCACGATCCGTCAGCCGATCACGAGCACGAACCCGACCCGGGCGGCGCCGGCACGCTCGAGCGCGCCGCCGACGCGCTGGCGGTGCACCTCTCGGCCGCCGTGCCGGCCTCGGCGGTCGCGGTCGTCGGGGGCATCGTCCATGCCCTGGTCCCGCTCCCCGGCGACGGCTCCGAGCCCGAGGAACGGGCCGCTCGGCTGGCCGGGGAGTTCTGCGAGCGTCTCGGCACGCGGCTGCCGGTCGTCGTCGGCGTCGGCGGTGTCGGCTCGGACATCAGCGCCATCGTCGCCTCCCGCGCGGCCGCGACCCGGGCGATGCGGGTGCTCCGCGACGGCGCCCTGGGCGGCGAGACGCGCTCGGTGGCGAGGCTCGCCGACGTCTACACCCAGTCGTTGCTCCTCGAGCTCCGCGACCTCGCCGCCGCCCGGGACGAGCGTCCGGTCGGTCCGATCGCGCTGCTCCTCGCCTACGACGAGCGCAACGACTCCGGTCTTGCCGAGACCCTGCACGCGTGGTTGGACGCGAACGGCGACGTACGCGCCGCTGCCGCCGCCCTCTTCATCCACCCCAACACGCTGCGCTACCGGCTGCGCCGGCTCGAGCAGGTCAGCGGTCTGGACCTCGCCGACGCGGAGCAACGCTTCGGGGCGGCGCTCCAGCTGCGTCTCCTGGCGCTGCGCTGAGGCTCCGCACCGACGGTCCCGCTCAGACCACCATCGCGACCACGGCCGCCGCGGCGAGGGCCGTTGCGGCGATGCGTACCTTGCCGATCGGCTCGTGCAGCACCAACGCCGCCGAGAGCGCGACCCAGATCAGGCTCGAGCTGCGGACGGCAGCCACCAGCGAGACCGGAGCGTGCAGGGTGGCGTAGAGGCTGAGGACGTACGAGGTGGGGATCAGCACCGCGAGCACGGCCACGGTCCGGGCGTGGATCCTGGCCTGGCGCAGCCCCTCGGCGTACTTGCCACGCACGATCACGCTCCACAGCACCACCTGGATGACCGTGCCGACGGCGTAGTAGGCGATCGGGTCGAGGCCCCGCTCGACGACCACCCAGCCGTCGTAGGCCGTGTAGCCGGCGATCGATACGGCGATGCAGCCCGACCACAGCAGCGGCTTCGCCTGCAGCGAGCCCCGGGTGCGGACGGTCTCGAACAGCAGGGCCCCGACGGCCGCTGCCATCAGGAGTACGCCACCCCATTGCGCCCAGCTCAGCCACTGCCCGAGCACCACCATGCCGGTGATCGCCACCACGACGGGAGCCAGGCCGCGGGAGAGCGGGTAGATCTGGCTCACGTCGAAGTCCTGGTAGGCGACCTGGACCAGGCCCATGGTCAGCGCGTGCATCGCGGTGCTTCCGAGCGAGAGCAGGAGGAGCTCCCAGGACACCGCGATGCCGTGCCCGCGCACGATCATCACCACCCCGGTGACCGTGACGACCAGGCAGCTCTCCACGATCGCCACCGCCCACAGCGCCGGTCTCCCCGCGGGGGCGATGGTCTTCGACGCCGTGTTCCAGGCTGCGTGGGCGATCGCCGAGCCCAGGGCGAGAACGACTCCGAGCAGCAACATTCGGGTGAGCCTACGGCGTCGCTGCGCACCCGCTCATCGGGCTCCTCCTAGGCTGGGCCACTCCAACTCCACAACCCTGAGGACTTCTGTGATGGACCCCGTCGACCTGGCTCTGATGCTTCTTCGGCTCGCGGTGGGTGGCACGATGATCGCCCACGGCGTCAACCACTGGCGCGGAGGCGGCAAGATCGCCGGCACCGCGGGCTGGTTCGAGAGCCTCGGCCTGCGCCATGGCACCCTGCAGGCGTGGGCCAGCGTGGTGACCGAGATCGTGGCCGGCGTACTGCTGATCCTGGGCCTGATCACGCCGCTGGCAGCAGCCGCCGTCGTCGCGGTGATGCTCGTGGCCGCGCTGCTGGCGCACCGCCCCAACGGGTTCTTCGTCTTCAAGGACGGCTGGGAGTACGTCATGATCCTGGCCGTCGTCGCGGTCGTGCTCGGTGTCACCGGACCCGGGACGATCTCGCTCGACGCGTCCCTCGACATCGTCTACGACGGCTGGGTCGGCGGCGCGGTAGCGCTCGGCGGCGGGGTCGTCGGCACCGCGCTGCTCCTCGCCGCCTTCTGGCGTCCGCAGCGCGAGGACGGCCCCGCCGCGCCCGCCGACGACGCGCCGGCCGATGACGCCCCTGCTGATGACGCCCCTGCTGATGACGCCCCCGCCGAGGACGCCCCCGCCCACGACGCCTGACCCAGCGCGACCAAAGTCGCGTAAGGCCGCGACGGAAGGACGATGCCGCGCCGCCGGCTCGTTCCTAGCCTGGACTCATGCGTCGGCAACAGCTGGTCCCGGTAGGACTCTTGGTCGGCGCCGTCGGTCTGCTCGGACTGGGTGTCGTCGGCCCGCCGACGTCGGACGGCGGCATCCGGATCCCGCCAGGGGTGCCGATCCTGCTGGTCGCGGCAGGGGCGAGCTGGTGGTGGCGGGGCCGTCCCGGCACCATCCTCAGCCTGGTCGCGGTCGCCGTCGTGACGGTCGCGTCGCTCGGCGCCGGACTGGGGCCGGACCTGATCGGTGACCGCGGGCTGCCCGTCGCCGCGATGCGCTGGGTTCAGGTCGTCGGGCTGGTCGCCGCGACGTACGCCTTGGTGCGAAGGCTGGCGGCCGGGCCCGCACCGGGTGGGCCGGATGGGCCGGACGCGGCAGTGAACAACCGGCCAGGACCCGACCGGAGCCGTGTGCTCCAGGTCGTGGGTCTGCTGGTGCTCTGCGGGATCGGAGCCGAGCTGCTGGCGGCGTACGGGGACAGCACGGGAAACATCGGCGGGATCGCCTTCGCGCTGGTCTTCTTCGGAGCCCTCTACGGGGCGCCGGCGCTGGTCGCCCGGGAGCTGGTGCGCCGCCTCGGCTGGGGCTGGCCGAGCCTGCTGCTGATCTTCGCCGCTCTGGGGGTGGCGGAGGCGGGCCTCATCGACCAGTCGTTGTTCAGTGCCGACTACGGCGGCTACGAGGGATGGGAGGAGAACCGGGAACCGACCCTGATCCCGTCGTTGGGATTCAGCGGCTACAGCGCCTACTCCTTCATCATCGGGCACGTGATCTTCAGCTTCGCGGCGCCCGTCGCGCTGGCCGAGGCCTGGGTGCCGGCCCGCGCCCGAAAGCCGTGGCTGGGCCCGATCGGCACCGCCCTCGCTGCGGTCGCGTACGTCATCGCGGCGTTGTTCATCCTCGCCGACCCGGAGTCGCGCTCCGGGAGCCCGGCCCAGCTGCTCGCCACGGCCGGAGTGATCGTCGTCCTGCTTCTTGTCGCCTTCGTCCTAGGCCGGCGAGCGCAGACGGCCAGCCATCGGGACGGGGCAGGCGAGGTGCCGCTCTGGGCCCTCTTCGTCACCGCGCTGGTCTTCGCGCTCGTCCCGGATCTGACCCCCGCGACCTGGCTGGGCGTAGCCATCGCGGCCACGACCACAGTCGTGTTCTGCGTCCTGGTCCTGCTGGCCGCCCGGACGAGGGTTTGGACGGTTCGGCACGCGGCGACGATCGGCGCTGCGTACCTTGTCGTGCGGGGCTTGTTGGCGTTCACCTACTTCCCGCTCATCGGCGATGTCGCGGCAGGTCCGAAGTACGCCCATAACGTGGCCATGCTTCTCGTCGTCGCGCTCGCGGGATGGCTGGCGCTGCGGGGTCGTGCTGCCACGGCCCCGCCTGCCGAGCGCACCGCTCTGCCGGCTGGTTAGGGGCGGCGGGTGAACCGGATCGTGCCATCCGGTAGTCGCTCATGGACGTATGCCGGGGCGTGCGCCAGACGATGGTGATGAGGACAGAGCAGGGCGCCGTCCTTGAGGTTGGTCTTGCCGCCGGCGGCCCAGGGGTCGAGGTGGTGGGCGTCGCACCACTCCGGTGGCATGTCGCAGCCCTCGGCTTGGCAGCACTTCTGCTGGAGCCGGAGTGCTTTGCGTTGGATGGGTTGGAAGAACCTGCTGGCCCGGCCGGCGTCGAGGACCTCGCCGTCACCACCGAGCACCCAGGGGATGATGGTGGCGTTGCAGGCCAGCTTGCGGGCCTCGGCGGCGCTGATGGTGGCCCCGTTGGTCTCGTCATAGCCCAGGGTGGCGACCCCGAGGTCCTTGCGAAGCTCGTCGAGGGGGATCACCACGTTGATGGTGGTCGCGTCCCCGCCATGCCTGGGCAGGGCGGCGGGGTCGAGGGTCTCCAACAGGTGGGAGAAGCCCTGGCCCATGAGTCGTTCCCACGGCGGCAAGGCCGCGCCTTTGGTGACGAGTTGTTGTTTGCGGGGTTGGGCGTAGGCCTCGACGAGTCGTTTGAACCGCATCCCGATCGAGGTCGGCAGGACGCCGTCGAACCCGACGGTTCCGTCGTGGTTGTCCCAGATCCGCAGGGCGGTCTTCTGCTGGGCGCGTTCTTCCTCGGCGAGGAGGGCTTTGGCTTCGGCGTCTTCGAACCGGGCGGGGTCGACCTCGGCGAGGATCTTCCGGCCGACGATCCGGAGCTCGTTCGCGGTCAATTGGGTGGCGTAGTCGACCAGGAGCTTTTCGGCCAGGGCCAGGTCCTCGGCACTCGCGACCGGGTCGGCATGGACCTTGTCCAACGCCCGGGTGATGACACGGGCCTTGTCCAGAGACACCACGCCTTCGGCCAGACCGGCTGCGACGAGGTCGTACTTGGCCACCCCGGTCGCGAGCTTGATCTGGGAGCGGGCCACACCCTTGTCGAGGAGGAGCTCGGCCCGCATCCAGGCGGAGGCGTCCTTGTCGCCGGTCTCCTCCGCGATGTCGCCAGCGGCCGCGAGCACGCGGAGTTTCAGAGCGGCCTGCTGGGCCTGGAGCTTCTCCAACCGTTCCAGCAGGTCCTTCTTCTGGCCGGTGAGCCAATAGGCCGGGTCGCTCGCGAGGAGGTCGTGAAGGGCGGTCTCGATGGCCTCGAGGGCGGCGTCGATCGCGTCACCGGGGTTGGTGCCCCAGGGGTCGAGGTCGTGTCCGAGACTCATCGCTTACCCTCCCTCAGAGGTGTGTCGTGATGGGTCTGAATCTACGCCTTCGAGGGATACCTAACCACCCATAGATGCAGGTCAAACGCGGTTTTCGCGGTGAGCGAACGACATCGCTTCTGTGGATGGTAAGTGGCCCGTAGGGCCACCTCTCCACCCCCACAAGCCCCACCCTCCCCAGCGAGAATCCGCTGCGCCACACCCGGGCCGCCGCCCCGATAGCCAGCCAAATCTTTCTCGACGGGCACCGGTGTCAAGGACCGCGA
>NZ_JBHWLY010000002.1:0-185561 GCF_042730435.1 Nocardioides sp. NPDC059952
GGCTGACGCGTTTCCGAGGAGCGACCAAGCGTGTGAATCACGATTTACTTAGTGCTCTCGACGGATCGGCGTGACGTGCGTTACTTTCGTGCACCTCTCTCGTTGTCAGTTTGCCAACAAGCACCGTCCCCAACGCAGGAGGCCCTCGTGAGCCTGCAGCCAGCGGTTGCCGCCACGCGTGTGATGGTGCCGGTCGGTGCCTACTTCGCCTTCGCCTGGGACGTCCTGCGTGAGCTGTTCCGCGGCGGCTTCGCGACGCGGGAGTTCTTCGACCAGGCCTGGTTCGCGGTGCGCGTCTCGCTGCTGCCGACGGCCGTGATCACCGTGCCGTTCGGGGCGGTTCTCTCGCTTCACATCGGGTCGCTGTTCGCCCAGCTCGGGGCGCAGTCGTTCACGGGGTCGGTCGCGGTCCTCGGGATCGTGCAGCAGGCCGCTCCGGTGGTCACGGTGCTCGTGGTGGCCGGCGCCGCGGGCACGGCGGTCGCCGCCGATCTGGGTGCGCGCACGATCCGTGAGGAGATCGATGCGATGGAGGTGCTGGGCATCAACACCATCCGCCGTCTGGTGGTGCCGCGCGTGGTCGCGCTCGCGGTGGTGGCCACGCTCCTCAACGCGGTCGCGACGACGGTCGGGGTCGGCGGCGGCTACGCGTTCAACGTACTCGTGCAGGGTGGGTCGCCCGGGGCCTACATCCACTCCTTCACCACCCTCTCCCAGCTCGCCGACCTGTGGATCGGGGAGCTCAAGGCGTTCGTCTTCGGGCTGATCACGGGCACGGTCGCCTGCTATCAGGGGATCAACGCCAAGTCCGGGCCGCAGGGCGTCGGCGACGGGGTCAACCAGTCGGTGGTGATCTCGTTCGTGCTGCTCTTCATCGTCAACGCCGCGATGACGCTGCTCTACTACCAGATCGTCCCGCCGAAGGGCATGTGATGGCGTCCACCAGACGAGCTGTGAGTGCCGGCGTCGAGGCCTTCGCTGGCCTGGGGGACCAGGTGGTCTTCTTCGGACGAGCACTCGCCGGCGTACCGCTGACCCTGGTCCGCCACCGCAAGGAGGTGCTGCGCCAGCTCGCCGAGGTGAGCTTCGGCCGCGGCGCGCTCGTCCTGGTCGCCGGCACGGTCGGCATCATCATCTTCGAGGTGCTCGCGGTCGGCAGCGTCGTCGGGCTGGTGGGCTACCAGGGGCTGAAGCAGGTCGGGATCCAGCCGTACGTCGGCTTCCTCTCCGCCTACTTCAACACCCGCGAGGTGGCCCCTCTCGTCGCCGCGAACGCCCTGGTCGCCACGGTCGGCGCCGGGTTCACCGCGCAGCTGGGCGCGATGCGGATCAGCGAGGAGATCGACGCCATCGAGGTGATGGCGATCCACTCGGTCCGCTACCTGGTCAGCACCCGGATCGTCGCCGCGCTGCTCGCCGTGATCCCGCTGTACCTGATCGGGTTGATGGGGACGTACGCGGCCACCCAGGCCGTCTCGGTGCACTACTACGAGCTCACCGTCGGCACCTACGACCACTACTTCGACCTGTTCCTGCCGCCGATCGACATCCTCTACTCCTTCGGCAAGGTCATCGTCTTCACGCTCGTCATGACGCTGATCTGCTGCTACTACGGCTTCAACGCGACCGGCGGCCCCGCCGGGGTCGGGGTCGCGGTCGGGCGCGCGGTGCGGCTCTCGCTGGTGATGATCGTGGTGACCGACTTCTTCCTCAGCCTGGCGCTGTGGGGGTCGACCACCACCGTCCGGATCGCGGGGTGAGGTGATGTCGCGGATCGGTCGCCGAGCGGCGTACGGGGTGGTCTACTGCCTCGTCCTGGCGCTGCTGGTCACGCTGTGCGTCGGCATCTACCGCAAGGCGATGCCCTGGCAGCGCACCGCGGAGGTCACCCTGGTCGCGGCTCGGGCCGGGCTCGGGCTGAACCCGCAGTCGGACGTGAAGTTCCAAGGCGTCCTCGTCGGTCAGGTCTCGGCGGTGCACCCCCGCCCCGACGGCGTACGTGTCGACCTGGCCATCGAGAAGGACAAGCTCGCCCTCATCCCGGCGAGCGTGTCCCCGCGGGTGGTGCCGAAGACCCTCTTCGGCGACAAGTTCGTCGACCTGGTCGGTTCGCCCGACCCCGGTCCGAGCCGGCTGAGGTCGGGCCAGGAGCTGCGTGTCTCCCAGGTCGCGGTCGAGGTCAGCGACCTGTTCAGCCGGCTGGAGCCCATCCTGGCGGCGGTCGACCCGGCGAAGCTGTCGACGGTGCTGTCGGTGATCGCCGAGGTGCTCCACGGCCGCGGCGGCCAGATCGCGGCCACGCTCGACCGGACCCGCGAGTTCCTGGAGCAGGTCGACCCCCACCTGCCCACGCTGGTGGCGGACCTGCGCTCGCTCGGTCGCACCGCCGACGTCTACGCCGAGGGGGCCGACGATCTCGGCACGATCCTCACCTCGGCCGCCGGCCTGAGCCAGGACCTGCTCGTGCCGAGACAGCGCACCTTCGACCAGATGCTCGACCAGGTCACGGGCGTCTCAAAGCAGACCTCGGACCTTCTCGACACCAGCGGGGACACGCTGGTGAAGGTGAGCGGGCGCCTCGAGCCGGTGACCGAGCTGCTGGAGGAGTACTCCTCGGTGCTCGGGTGCACGATCACCGGCACGCGGATCGTCGACACCCTGGCCAACGAGGTGATGGGCTCGCGTGGCCCCTACGTCAGCCTGACCATCGACATGCTCACCGACCAGGCGCCCTACACCTACCCCGACGACCTTCCGACCAACCCGTCGTCGACCGCTCACGACAGCAGGCTGCCCGCGATCTACCCGGGCTGGGAGCCGCACTGCCCGGAGTTCACCGACGCGGTGCTGGCGATGCGGAACCACGGTCCCTACTCCCAGCTGCTCCCCGGCGTCGTGCTCGACCTGGACGAGGCTCGCGGGACCGACGAGGCGGGGAGCGGCCAGACCGCGCCGGCCGGCGAGCGCGAGAGCGCCGCGATGACCGACGCGGCGGTCGCCCGGGCGCGTGAGGCGCTGGCCCGGGCGATGGCCGCCTCGCTGACCAGCACGCCTCAGGACGAGGTGCCCGGCTACGCCGGGATGCTGCTGACCCCCTTGGTCTCCGACGGAGAGGTGGACCTGCCATGAGGAGGAGCCCGCTGCCGGCCTCCGCGGTCAAGCTGCTCGGCTTCGCCGCGGTGTGCGCGGTCCTGCTGGGCCTGCTCGCGGTGACGATCGGCAACATCAGCTTCCGCACCACCCACACCTATGCCGGGCTGTTCACCGACGCCACCGGCGTACAGCAGGGGGACCGGGTGCGTTTCGCAGGTGTCGACGTCGGCTCGGTGCAGGGCGTCGAGCTCGATGGGGACGACCTGGCGAGGGTGATCTTCGAGGTGGACGAGGAGATCCCGATGTACGCCGCGGCGCGGCTCCAGCTCCGCTACGAGAACCTGCTCGGCCAGCGCTATCTCTCGATCGCCGCCGAGCCCGGCTCCGGCGTCATGATGCCGCCCGAGGGCACCTACGGGGTCGATCACACCACCCCGGCGCTCAACCTGACCGACCTGTTCAACGGCTTCCAGCCGCTGTTCCGCGCGATCGACCCGGAGAAGGTCAACCAGCTGAGCCTGGAGCTGGTGCGCGCCTTCCAGGGCGAGGCCGGGCGGATCACCTCGCTGATGACCCACCTGGAGTCGCTGACCAGCACGATCGCCGACCGCCAGCAGGCCATCGACCGGGTCATCGACAACCTCAACACCGTGCTCACCACGGTCGGCGAGCGCGACGCCAACCTGACCGCGCTGATCGTGGAGTTCAAGCAGCTGATGGCCGGCCTGGCCGCCGACAAGGACACGATCAGCGCCTCGCTCACCGACACCGCGGAGCTGCTGACCACGGGCGGGGCGCTGCTGCGTGACGTACGCAGCCCGCTGCACGACAACCTCGTCCCGCTCAGCGACCTGGCTGCCCAGCTCAACGACGACCGCGACATCCTCGACAAGTCGCTCGATCGCGCGCCGATCAAGCTGCGCGCGGCCAACCGGGCGGCCTCGCACGGCTCCTGGTTCAACTTCTTCGCCTGCCAGATCGGCCTGCAGATCACGCTGCTGGACGGGCAAGTGATCAACCTGAGCAGCCCGTCGGTCTCGGCCAACGAACGCGACACGGTCTGCGGTGGGGGTGAGCTGTGAACCGGACACGCTCGGACAAGGACCTCGTACGCTTCGCCCTGCTCGGCACGCTCGCCATCGCGCTCGCCTTCGTCACGGTCATGAACTGGCAGCGGCTGCCGCTGGTCAGCGGTGGCACCACGACCTACACCGCGGAGTTCGCCGACGCCTCCGGACTCGTCGAGGGCGAGGACGTCCGGGTGGCCGGGGTGAAGGTCGGCACGATCACCGACATCAGCCTCGGCAGAGGCAAGGTGCTGGTCGGCTTCGAGGTCGCCGACATCGAGGTGGGCGAGCAGAGCACGGCCCGGATCGAGATCAAGACCCTGCTCGGCCAGCACTACGTCAGCCTGCGCACCCACGGAGAGCCGCTGCAGGACGGCGGCACCATCCCGCTGGCGCGCACCTCGACCCCGGTCGACATCGTCCCCACGCTCGACGAGCTCGGGAGGAAGACGGCCGAGCTCGACTCGGCCAAGATGGCCGAGGCCTTCGCGGCGCTGGCCACGGTGCTCGACCGGGCCGCGCCCCAGCTGGAGCCGACGCTGAGGTCGCTGACCGACATCTCCCAGGCGATCAGCTCGCGCGACGAGAAGATCCGCGAGCTCTTCGAGAACACCAGGACCGTCTCCGGCGTGGTCGCCGCCCGCGACCAGGATCTCCAGGAGCTGCTGGCCAGCTCCGCGCAGGTCCTGCAGATGCTCGAGGAGCGTCGTGAGGTGCTCGACCAGCTCATCGCCGGCACCAAGCTGCTGGCCACCCAGGCGCGCGCGGTGATCACCGAGAACGAGAAGCTGCTCGAGCCCACCCTGGCCAAGCTGGACGCGGTGCTCCAGGTGCTGCGGGCCAACCGCGAGCAGCTCGACGCGATCTTCGAGAACAGCCTCGCCTACGCCCGCTCCTTCATGGGCGTTGCCGGCACCGGGCGCTGGCTGGACGCGACCGTCGGGCTGCCCCAGGGCGCCGCGGTGTGCCTGCAGCCCGACGCCGGCGACCTGGGCGACCTGGTCGGCGGGCTGCTGAGCGGGGTCAACGAGGCCCTCAACCAGTCCGGCCAGCCGTGCCTGCCGGCCGGACCCGCGGTGAAGAGGTGAGCCGATGAGAACCTTCAGGATCTGGATGGCGCTGGTGGTGGCGATCCTGCTCGTCGCGGCCGGCGCCACGGTGCTCGACCTGCACGAGCGGGAACGTCGCCTGACGGTGATGTTCAGCCGCACCACCAGCCTCTACGAGGGCGCCGCGGTCAAGGTCCTCGGCGTCAAGGTCGGCAGGGTCACCCGGATCGAGGTCGATGGCACCGAGGTCGCGGTCACGATGACCTACGACCGGGACGTACTCCTGCCGAAGGACGTGCACGCGATGATCGTGCCGCCCTCGCTGGTCGGCGACCGGTTCGTGCAGCTGGCGCCGGCCTACCTCGACGGGCCGGTGCTGCCCGACGACTCCCGGCTCGGCGTCGAACGCTCCGGGGTGCCGCTCGAGCTCGACGACACCTTCGAGGGACTGGACGAGCTCGCGGTCGGGCTCGGGCCGGACGGGGCCAACCGGGACGGTGCGCTCTCGGACCTGCTCGCCTCCTCCGCGGAAGCGCTCGACGGCAACGGTGAGCTCTACCGCGAGACGGTGACCGAGCTGGCCGCCGCGCTCGACACGCTCGCGACCAGCAGCGACGACGCGTCCGCGACCGTGACCAACCTGGACACCACCACCAAGACCCTGGCCGGCAGCGACGAGGAGATCCGGGCGGTCGTCACCGCGCTGGCCACCATCGGTGTGCAGCTCAACGGCCAGCGCGGCGACATCAAGGCGGCCGTCGTCCAGCTGCGGCTGGCGCCGCGGGCGCTCGCCGACTTCGTGCACGGCAACCGTGGCAACCTCGACCGGACCATCGCCGACCTGACCGCGGTCGTGGACCAGGTCGACGACCACAGCGCCGAGGTCGGCGAGGTGCTCAGCCTGACCCCCGCGGGGCTGTCGAACCTGATCGAGTCGTTCGTCCCGATCAACTCGAAGATCGAGGACGTCACCAAGCTCGACCCGGCCGCGCGGGCCGGGTCGCTGGTGCTGCGGGCCAACCTCCTCGACAGCCTCGACGTCACCCTGGCCACGGTCTTCGACACGATCTGCGCCGAGTTCCCTGCCGACCTGAAGGTGCAGCTCGCGGGGATCTGCGGCGCGTTGCGCTCCGCGGGCGGGGACATCGGAAAGGTGCTCGACATGCTCGTGCACGCATCACCCGACGGGATCCTGCAGCTCTCCGGCGCCAGGACCACCACCCTGCCGGGTCTGTTGACGGGAGGCGTCGAATGAGACGGCTCGCCATCGCGCTCGCCGCAGGGTCGGTCGCGATGAGCGGATGCTCCTTCACCGGCGTACAGGATCTGCCGCTGCCCGGTGCGGTCCACGGCGACGACACCTATCCGGTGACGGTGGTCTTCGCCGACGCCAACAACCTGGTGCCCAACGAGACCTGCCGGATGAACGACGCGATCGTCGGGTCGGTCGAGTCGGTCACCCTGGGCAAGGACCTGCGCGCACACGTGGTGTGCCGGGTGCGAAGGTCGGTGAAGCTGTCCGCCAACCTCTCCCCGACGCTGGCCGAGACCAGCCTGCTGGGGGAGAGGTACGTCGCCCTCGAGCCGCCCGCGGGCGAGGAGGAGCGTGGTGTGCTCGCCGCCGGCGCCACCATCGAGGAGGCCGCCACCCACATCAGCCCGAACGTCGAGGTGGTGCTCAGCGCCCTCTCCCAGGTGCTCAACGGAGGCAACCTCGGCAAGGTCGCCTCGATCGTCGACGA
The DNA here is from genome assembly GCF_042730435.1 of Nocardioides sp. NPDC059952. Classification (NCBI taxonomy): domain Bacteria; kingdom Bacillati; phylum Actinomycetota; class Actinomycetes; order Propionibacteriales; family Nocardioidaceae; genus Nocardioides; species Nocardioides sp. NPDC059952. Next base: position 6,952 of record NZ_JBHWLY010000002.1, read on the forward strand.
GCTGAACGCGGTGCTCACCGGCACCGATGTCCCGGCGACGCTCAAGGCGCTCGAGCGGTTCGTCGCCACGATGGACACCAACCGCGCCACCCTGGTGAGGACGCTGGACTCGCTCGACCGGTTCGCGGCCCGGCTGGCCGAGCAGCGCAGGGCGATCGCGGCCGCGATCGACTCGGTCCCCGCCGGGCTGCGGGTGCTGGAGCAGGAGCGCCCCCAGGTGGTCAGCACCCTGGTCGCCGTGCAGGACCTCTCCGAGCGGGCGACCACCGTGATCGACCGGAGCAAGCGGGCCACGGTCGCCGACCTGGAGAGGCTCGTACCGGTCATGGAGTCGCTGGCCAGCAGCGGAAACGACCTGGCGATGATGATCGAGCGGCTGAGCACGTTCCCCTTCCCTACCAACACGATGGCGGTGATGAAGGGCGACTACGGCGGCGCGCTCGCCAACATCGTGGTCGACGTCGACCTCCTCAACCAGCTGCTGATGCCCCAGGCCGGCTCGCTGGCGGCCGAGACGGCGAAGGACGCCGCGGACGGTGCCGCCTCGACGCAGCAGAAGGAGGGCCCGGACCCGCTGGCCGAGCTCCCGCTGGGCGACCTGCTCGGCTCCGCGCCGCCCATGGATCTCGGGGGCATCCTCGGCGGCATGCTGGGCGGAGGCACCCCATGAGGCGCGTGACCCGGGTCCAGCTGACCGCCTTCGTGCTGGTCTCCGTGCTGGCGATCGGCTACGGAGCGGTGCGCTATCTCGACGCGGGCCACCTCGTCTCCCCGCCCTACGAGGTCTCGGCGGAGTTCGCCGGCTCGGGTGGTGTCTACCCGCGGGCCAACGTCGAGCTGCTCGGCGCCAAGGTCGGCGAGGTCACCGAGCTCAGGCCCGGCCCAGGCACCGGGACCACCGTGGTCATGGCGGTCGAGGAGGGCGTGCAGATCCCCCGAGCGGTCGAGGCCCGGATCCGGGTGAAATCGGCGATCGGGGAGCAGTACGTCGAGCTGACCCCCACCCGTGCCGGCGCCCCCCATCTCCGGGCCGGTGACGTGATCCCGGTGGCGGCGACCCAGACACCGGTCGACACCGCGACGCTGCTCGAGCACGTCGACGCGCTGATGAGCTCGGTCGATCCCGGCGACCTCGGCACGGTGCTCGACGAGCTCTCGACCGGCCTCTCGGGCGGTTCGGGACCGGCCACCGAGCAGATCCTGGACGACTCCGCCGAGATCTCCAAGGTCGCCCTCGACAACGTCGAGGAGATCAACTCGCTGATCGACAACGCCCGCACCGTCCTCGACACCCAGGCCGACCTGGCGCCGACCACGAGCATGTTCCTCGAGCAGATCGCCGGGCTGCTCTCCCAGCTCGAGGCGATCGATCCGGAGATCGGCGAGGTCTTCACCCAGGGCGTACGCGCCGGCACCGAGCTCAACGGCCTGCTCTCCGCCAACTCCTCGGCCATCGCGTTGCTCCTCGACGACACGCTCCACACGGTGGAGATGCTCGATGCGCGGCTGCCGTCGGTCCGCAAGCTTCTGGTCATGCTGCCGTGGATCCAGGAGTCGGTCTCGGCCGTGTTCCGCTACTGCGACGAGATCGACCCGAAGACGGCCGAGCCGGTGAAGAGCTCGTGCCACTACGACCAGCACGGCCGACCGCTCTACTCGGCCTACGTGGGTCTGCAGCTCCCCGAGGTCCCCGGCCGGCGCGGCGGCCAGTCCTACTTCCCGTGCACCGAGGGCTACGAGGGCACCACCCGCTACCTGCCCGACGGCACCCCGCTCGAGGGCGACGGGCCGCCGCAGGAGAAGGATGCCGATCCCAATCTCGAGGCACGGTGCACGGTCGACCCGACCGATCCGGTCGCTCCCGACGTACGCGGGTCCCAGAACGTCGAGGTCCCGGGGACGCCACGGGTCGAACGACAGCACTCCACCCAGGGTTCCTCGGCGCCGCAGATCGCGCTCTACGACCCCACCACCCACACCGTCGCGACCCCTGACGGGACGGTGCGGATGGACACGTCCGCGCCGCCGTCCGCGGCGGGCGACCGGCTCGGTTGGCTTCTGACCGGCGCCATGAGAGGAGAACGATGAGCACGCGAAAGATCGTGACCGGGGTGCTGGCGCTCGCGCTGGTGCTGCTGGTCGCCGCCAACGTCGTGGTCAGGATCCGCGCCACGACCGACGAGGACGGCAGGGCCGCACGCGTGGTCGCCCAGCAGGCCGTGACCGGGTTCTTCAGCCTGAACCACGCCGACCCCGGCAAGGACGTCGACGCGGTCGTGGCGCTCTCGACGGGCACGTTCAAGAAGGAGTACGCCGCCAAGCGCTCCGCCATCGTCGAGAGCGTCACCACGAACAAGATGGTCGTGAAGGCGACGGTGCCCGGTGACGGCGCCGCGCTGGAGTATCTGTCGCGGACCTCGGCCCAGGTGCTCGTCGCCGTCGACGTGCACTCGACCTCGAAGAGCGAGTCGAGCGACTCGCGCTACCGCACCCGGGTGCGGCTGACGAAGCAGGACGATGGCGCCTGGAAGGTGTCGGGACTGGAGCAGATCGGATGAGCGAGACCACGCAGGAGCCTGCTCCGGAAACCCCTGAGGAGACGCCTGAGGAGACTCCTGAGGAGACCCCGGAAGAGACCTCGGACCGGACGGTCGAGGAGGCCCGCCGCCTCGACCTCGGATCGCTGCGGTCCACGCTCGGCGCCAACCGCCTCCACGCCGCGCTGGCCGCCCTGGTCCTCGTCGCCGCGGGCCTGCTCGCCTGGCAGCTGCTCGGCGCACCCGTGGACGACCCGGTTCGCCCGGTGACCTCGAAGGACGGCTACCGGGCCGGCACGGTGCCGACTGCGCAGGACGCCCTCGAGGTGGCCGTCGAGGCCCTGCCCGCGGCGCTGACCTACGACTACCGCACCCTCGACCAGAGCCGCGCGAAGGCGACCGCCCAGATGACGCCGGCCTTCGCCGAGGAGTTCGCGGGGACCTACGACGAGACCGTCGGCAAGCTCGCGAAGGACAAGCAGGCGGTGACCAGGGCGGTCGTCCGTGGCGGTGGTGTCCTCAGCGCGGGCGAGAGCAAGGTGACCACGCTGGTCTTCGTCGACCAGGTGCTGGTGGCCAGCAAGCAGACCGAGAACGAGGCGCCGATGGTCGTCGCGCAGAGCCGTGTCGTCGTGGAGCTGCGCCGCAGCGGCGAGACCTGGAAGGTTGCCGACATCCGCCCCTTCTAGCGATCTCCTACGATGGCGGACATGACCACCGCTGTCGCACCACGGTGGCGTCGTTTGGATCCGGACGAGCGGCGCGACCAGATCCTGGCGTGCGCGGTCCGGCTCTTCGGTGAGCGTCCCTACGCGGCGGTCTCGACCACGGAGATCGCCGCGCAGGCGGGCGTGGCGCGTGGGCTGCTCAACCACTACTTCGGCACCAAACGCGACCTCTACCTCGAGGCCGTGCGCACGATGCTCTTCCTGCCGCCGCCGGAGGAGATCGGCCCGGTCTCGGGCACCATCGCCGAACGGGTCGATGCCGCCGTCGGCTGGCTGGTGAACGTCATCGACACCTACGGCGTCGTCTGGCTCAGGTACGCCGGAGCCGGCGGTGCCGACGCAGACGTCCGCGAGATCCTCGACGAAGCCGACAACCGGGCCGCGGACCGGGTGCTGGACGTGATCGGCTTCGCCGGCACCGAGGCCGAGCGCGCGGTGGCGCACGCGACCGTGCGCGCCTTCGGCGGTGCGGTGAAGGCGATGGCTCGCGAGATCGTCGAGCACAGGACGATCTCGCCGGAGCAGGCGCGCAGGCAGCTCGGCGCGGCCCTGGTCGCGATGCTCGAGGAGCTCTAGATCACCCGCGCCCCGGTGCGCATCCGGCGGCGCATGTCCCACAGCGTCAAGCGGGCGGGGAACTGGCGCAGCCGGCGGGGCATCCGCCGGTAGATCGGCGGGAACGCCCTCCAGAACAGGTCGTAGCGCCGCTGGTCCTTCGCCGTCCACTCGAAACCGAGGATCTCGCGGGTGTGCGGGTCCAGGTTGCCGCGGTCGAGCAGGGCCTGGAGCGGCGTCATCCAGCGCAGCCAGACCGGTGCGCCCTGGGTGATCAGCCGGTGGCAGAAGTCCTGGACGGCGGGGTCGGGCTCCAGCTCGGCGATCTTCTGTTCCCAGTAGGCGTCGAACTCCTCGAGCGTCTCGGGCCACTGCTCGGGGCGCACCTGCAGGGCGTTGCCGAAGATCTGCGCGTCGCGGTAGAGCCGTAGCCGCACCTCCCGGCTCGGCGGACCCCAGATCCGCTCGTGGATGAAGATCCCGTTGTGCGCCAGCGTCGCGGCGACCCACAGCTGCAGCTCGGGGTCGAAGGCGGTGTAGCGGCCGGGGGAGCGGACCGTGCGGTGGGCCCTGTTCACCATCTTCGAGATCGCCCGGCGCTCCTCCTCGGAGCCGAGGATCATGACATAGACGTACGTCATCGTCGTCCGCAGCCGGTCGGCGGGCCGTTGCAGTGTGGTGCTGTGCTCGGCGACGCCGAGCCCGACCCCCTTCTCGGCGAGCTGGAAGAACACGGTCGATCCGGCTCCGAGCATCAACGCCTGCTCGGCGATGAGATCGGCCAGTCCGTACGCATCGTTCTCGTTGGTCTCGGTGGGTTGTTCGGCGATGCTCATGCGGGCCTGCCTTCCGTCCCGATTCGGCGTACTCCGAGTGTAGCGTCAGAATTGAATGTGGGTTAGAAAACTAGTGCAGCGCGACCAGCTCGTGGAGCGTGCGGCCGCGCTCGACCCGGGTGTCGCCGCCGATCGTCACGGTGAGCTCGAAGTCGGAGAGGAAGCGGAAGTAGCCGGGCTCGCCGACCAGTCGACGGACGATCGGCTTGAGCAGCGCGCCGCCGACCCTGGTGCCGACGACCGGGACGTCGTCGAGCAGATCGTGGCCGTGGATGACCTCGCGTACGTCGAGCCGCAGGTCGACGGATGCCTCGCTGACCCCGTCGGCCGAGGCCGCGGTCTCCAGGCGGAGCCAGGTGGGGTAGCCGCGATGGGCGTCGCGATGGTGCTCGAGCGGACCCTCGGTCACGGTGACCTCGCCGGTGCTCAGCACGATCGTGTCGCCGAGAGCCAGCATGAGCGGCTTCGACTCGTGGTGGTCGAACCGCTTCTGCGTCCTCACCATGGCGTAGACGAGGGAGAGGTCCTCGGTGTAGAGACGGCCCCAGTGCCAGCGGTCGATGATCCGGGGCATGTTGCCGACGCCCCAGTTGTGGTCGTGGTAGCCGATGCCGTGGGCCTCGATGGTCTCGCCGTCGAGGACGACGGTGCCGCTCACGACGGCCCGCGGGCCGGGGACCACCCAGCCGAAGAAGTCGCTGTCGCCGTACTTCGTCCAGCCCTGGCCGGGCATCCACGACGGTGTCCGGTTGGTGAAGGTGAGGTCGAACTCGATGCCGTCCTCGGCGACCCTGACCCGGTGCACGGGCAGCGGCTCGGTGCCGACCAGCTCGGCGATGTTGTGGCCGACGCGTGCCCGGCACTGCTCGGCGGAGGCCTCGAAGGCCATGTGCGGGTAGTGCTTGATGACCTGCCTGCGGGTGCCGTCGGGGTGGTAGACGACGACCTCCACGACCGGCTTGCTGCCCGGCGGCTCCTCGGGCCGGCGCTTCTGCAGGAAGACGACGACGGTGTGACCGGTGTCGAGGCGGGCGTCGAAGTACCAGTGCTCGAAGGCCCACTTCGAGTCGGCGGGGTGCAGCGCGTTGTCGCGCGGCTCGACGACGGTCAGCTTGCCGTCCTTGCTGCCGGGGCCGCTCCAGCCCTCGGTGATGGTGATCGCCACGTTGCTCTCTCCTGGGGTCAGCGCCGCAGCGCACTGGTCGCGTCGAACTCGGCCTGCCGGCCCTCCATCTGAGCCGCGTACCAGCTGCGGCGATGGCGGTTCATCACCCTCGCGTGCAGCTGACGCAGGCCGGGCAGTCGACGCAGCAGCTCGACGACCGTCACCAGCGGGAACCGCACGAGGATGATCAGCAGCCACGGGAACGCCGGCGGCACGTCGTACATCCTGCGGGTCTCCGGAGCCATCCACAGGGCGCAGTAGGCCGAGTAGATCCGGTAGTTGTACGCCGCCCGCAGCCGCTTGAGCCCGTGCTGCCCCGGCCTCGGTGCGAAGGCCGCCGGGAACGACTCGATCAGCTCCTTGCCGGCGGGGCCGGCGTCGTAGCTGCGGGCGGCGGTGCTCATGAACAGCACCTGCAGCTGCTCGATGATGGTGTTCGGTGCCCACCGCGGCTGCACTCCGAGCAGGTGGCCCATGTAGCGGTTGAAGTGGATCAGCGCCCGCATCTCCTTCGGCGTCGTCTGGACGCCGGTGAGCCACAGAGCCAGGGCGGGCGCGACGGCGCCGCCGATCTGGGTCATCTGCTCGTAGGTCTGGCTGATCGGCAGGCCCCACGCCTCGTGGTCCCACTCGGGGTGGTCGCCCACCCGCTTGCGGACCGCGACGTGCATGACTCGCACCAGCATCGCGGTCTTGCGTGCCTGGGAGTTCCTCTCGAACAGCTGGCCCGGCTCGGAGACGTCGATCCAGAACTTCACGGTCTCGAGGAAGCGGCGCAGCGCGGTGTCCCCGGCGTACCCGCCCGCCAGGGACAGCGGCATCGCCACGGCGCCCTCGGTGTAGATCTCCAGCGTGATCGCGCCGGCGACGCTGAACAGCATCGTGCCCCAGCGGGTCCAGACGGCCGCCCCCTGCTCGACGAGGTCGCGATCGACCCAGTCCGGCACGGTCTCCAGGTCGGCGAAGAGCGCCTTCATCGACTCCGGAGCGTCGGGCACGGACTCGATGCCGTGGTCGAGCGCCTGGTCGAGCATCGCGCGGCCCTCGCCATGCCCGTACGTCCCGCCGAAGAAGACCTCGGCGACGAACCGTTCAGCCAGCGGGTCGCCGGCGAACTGGTCCTCGCACAGCAGCCGGGCCTGCTCGTCGGTGGGGAAGAGGTCGTGCCCGGTCAGCCTCCGGAACACGTTGCGCCGGCGCTGCCAGTGGGGGAGGTCCTTGCGGTTCCAGTACTGGAACCGCGTCGGGCAGACCTCGCCCGGGGCTCCGGACGGGGGTGGCGGGGTGTGCACGTCGGTGCTCATGGGATCTCCTGATCGCTCGTGCTGCCCGTCACCCTAACCGAGAACCGTACATCTGTGTATGGTTCTGTTTGACCGACCGAGGAGGATGGGGCGATGGCGACCCAGGTGCGACGCTCCCGCGGATCCCGGCTCACGGCCGACGACTGGGCCGCGGCCGCTCTCGACGTGCTGGTGGCCGAAGGCATCGGCGCCGTCGACATCAATGCCGTCTGTCGTCACGCGGGCGTCACGCGAGGCAGCTTCTACTGGCACTTCGCCGACCTGGCCGCCCTGCATGCGGCGATGGCCGAGCACTGGTCGGCGCAGACCCGGGAGGTCCTCGAGCAGCTGGCCGAGCTCGACCTGCTACCACCGCGCGAACGACTCAGGGCGATGACCATGCGCCTCCTCGACGACTCCAACTGGGGCGTCGAGCGTGCGCTGCGCGACTGGGCCCGCACCGAGCCCACCGTCGCCGAGGTGATCGCCGATGGCGACCGGTTCGTCTTCTCCCTCGTCGAGGGCGCCCTGCTCGAGCTTCGCGGCGACCCTGCCGAGGCCCGTGTCCTGGCCGGCCTGCTGGTCTACGCGGGCATCGGCTTCGCCCACGGCCGGTCCGGTCTTCCCAAGCCGACCGCTGAGGAGATCGAGCGACTCTTCGACCTCGTCGGCCCGGACGCGACGCCGTCATCGCCGACGGAATCCTGACCGTCGGGCGTACGTCCTCACCGGGGACGTCTCAGGAGGCGACCTCGCCGTCGGTGTCGAAGTCGGCCTCCACGATGGAGCGCTCGAGCTTGCTGAGCAGCCGGGCGAGCTCGTCGCGCTCCGCTCTGGTGAGGTGGTGGAGCAGTGCGTCCTCCGCGCGCAGGTGGTCCTCGATCGCGCGGTTGATCACCTCGAGGCCCTCGTCGGTGAGCTGGGAGTAGACGACGCGGCGGTCGTCGGCGTCACGCTGGCGGGTGATGAGTCCGGCAGCCTCGAGGCGGTCGAGCCGGAAGGTCACGCCTGCCGAGGAGAGCAGCGAGCCGTTCGCGAGATCGCGGCCGGTCTTGCGGTAGGGCGCGCCCGCGCGGCGCAGCGCGGCAAGGACGTCGAACGAGGCCGAGTTGAGGTCGTGGCGGCCGAAGACCTGGGTCAGGACCGACTGGTAGCGCAGGTAGATCCGGTGCACCCGTCCGAACAGCGCGATCGGAGAGGGGTCGAGGTCGGGGCGCTCGTGAGCCCACTGGGAGACGATCGCGTCGACCGCGTCGTCGCTGCCCGAGGGCTGGTCGGCGCTGGATCCGGTGTCGGTCATGGTCGCAGTGTACGAGCCGGGTCGGGCGTGATGAGACAGGAAGTTAACGCACGAGGGGTTGACGGCCGTTCGTGACGCAGCGCACACTCTAAGCACTTAACGATTAAGCACTTAGGGATTCTTCGTCTGTAGAGTGCTGCGAACCGAAAGTACCCCTCACATGGTCAACATCACCCCGGTGCCGCCGGCCGTCACGGCCGAGCAGATCAGTGCCCGGCTCGAGCGGCTGCCGCTCTCGCGCTGGCACGTCAAGACCCGCGTGCTCGTCGGCGTGGCCACGTTCTTCGACGGTTTCGACCAGCTGATGATCGCCTACGCGCTGCCGGTGCTCATCCCGTTCTTCGGCCTGAACCCCGGCCTGATCGCCTGGACGATCGCCATCGGCGGCATCGGGATGCTGCTCGGCGCGCTGGCTGGTGGCTGGCTGGCCGACCGGGTCGGCCGGGTGCCGGTCCTCATCGGCTCGCTGGTGCTGTACGCCGTCATGAGCCTGCTCATGGCGGGCACCTCCACGCTGTGGATCTTCCTGGTGCTCAGGTTCGTCCAGGGCTTCGGGCTCGGCGCGGAGGTCCCGGTCGCGGCGACGTACATCGGTGAGATCACCCGCGCCCACCGCCGCGGTCGCTTCGTCCTGATCTACGAGCTGATCTTCCCGGCCGGGCTGGTGGCCTCGGCGCTGGTGGCGGCCTGGGTCGTTCCCACCTTCGGCTGGCGCTGGCTGTTCGCGCTCGGCGCCATCCCGCTGATCCTGGTGCCGTTCATGCGGCGCGTCCCGGAGTCGCCCCGCTGGCTCGCCGCGCGCGGCCGCCTGGAGGAGGCCGACCAGGCGACGCGCCGGATCGAGGCGGAGGTCGCCGCTCAGAAGGGTGAGCTGCCCGAGCCCGCGACCGGTGCGACGCAGGCGGTCCGCCAGGGCCGGGCCCGTCTCTCGGAGCTGTTCCAGGGTGTCTACCTGCGGCGCACGCTGATGCTGGCGACGGCCTGGCTCACGGCGTACTTCGTCAACTACGGCATCGCCGCCTGGCTGCCGACCATCTATGGCCGGGTCTTCCACCTCGACGTCGACACCGCCCTGCGCTACAGCGTCGCCACCAGCGTCGCGGGCATCATCGGCTGCATCGTCATCGCGCTGACCATCGACGTCGTCGGGCGCCGGGCGGCGATCGCGGTCGCGATGCTCGGCAGTGCCGCGACCCTGTTCGTGCTCGCCTCGACCGGCGCGACCAGCGCGGGCACCGTCCTGATCTGGTCGGCGCTCTCCGCGATGTTCATCTTCGCGGTGAACCTCGCGCTCTACGTCTACACCGCCGAGCTCTACCCGACCCGGATGCGGGCGCTGGGCGTCAGCGTCGGCGGGGCGTTCGGCAGGCTCGGCATCATCGTCGGCCCGCTCGTGGTCGGTGGCCTCATCGGCCGCGGGTTCTCGATCGCCGACGTCTTCGTCGTCATGGGTGCGGTCGCCGTCGTCGGCGCGCTCACCACGGCCGTGTTCGCGGTCGAGACCCGCGAGCGTACGTTGGAGGAGATCTCCCAGTGAGCGCTCCGGACCTGACGGACCTGGTCGTCCCGGCTGACGAGATCCTGGTCGCGGGGGAGTGGCGCCGCGGCGGCGGAGCGGGTTCGGAGAGCATCGACCCCGCCGACGGCTGCGTGATCACCACCGTGCACCACGCCTCGACCGACGATGTCGACGAGGCTGTCTCCCGCGGGGCCGAGGCCGCCGCAGCGTGGGGCAGGCGGATCCCGCACGAACGGGCGCGCCACCTGCACCGGATCGCCGACGGGATCGAGGGCTCGGCCGAGCGGCTCGCCCGGCTGCAGACCCGTGACACCGGCAAGACGCTGACCGAGACCTCGGCGCTGGTCGCCAGCGCGGCCGGCACGTTCCGCTATATGGCGGCCGCGCTGGAGACCTTCGACGAGGAGCTGACCGCTCCTCGGGGCAGCTCGCTCACGATGAGCGTCCATGAGCCGATCGGGGTGGTCGGCGCGATCACCCCGTGGAACTCGCCGATCGCCAGCGATGCCCAGAAGATCGCACCCGCGCTCGCCGCCGGCAACGCCGTCGTGCTCAAGCCGGCCGAATGGACCCCGCTGGTCTCGCTCGCCCTGGGCCGCATCATCACCGAGTCGGGGCTTCCGCCCGGCTTGGTCTCGGTGCTGCCCGGCCGGGGGGCGGTCGTCGGCGACGCCATCGTGTGCCATCCCGGCGTCGGCAAGGTCTCCTTCACCGGTGGCACCACGACCGGCCGTCTCATCGCCCACGCCGCGGCCGAGAAGCTGATGCCGGTCACGCTCGAGCTGGGCGGCAAGTCCCCGACGATCGTCTTCGAGGACGCCGATGTCGAGGCCGCGATCGCGGGGATCCTGTTCGGCATCTACTCCAGCTCGGGGCAGAGCTGCATCGCCGGGTCGCGGCTCTTCCTCCCCGCTGCCCGCGCCGAGGAGTTCCTCGAGCGCCTGGTCAAGGCCGTCGCGCGCCTGCGCATCGGCCATGGGCTCGACCCGCTCACCCAGGTGGCGCCGCTGGTCCATCACCGGCATCGCGACAGCGTCGCCAGCCACGTCGACCGGGCTCGCGCGGCCGGCGGGGAGGTGCTGGTCGGTGGCGGGGTGCCCGAGGGGGAGGCGTACGCAGCGGGTGCCTACTACCTGCCGACCGTCATCGCAGGCCTGGACAACTCCTCGCCGACCTGCCAGGAGGAGATCTTCGGGCCGGTGCTCTCGGTGCTCACCTACGACGACGAGGACGACCTGGTCGCGCGGGCCAACGACTCGGTCTACGGGCTGGCGTGCGGCCTGTGGACCCGTGACTACCGGACGGCTTGGCGGGTGGCTCGCCGGATCGACGCCGGCACGGTGTGGATCAACACCTACAAGCAGTTCAGCATCTCCACCCCGTTCAGCGGGATGAAGGAGAGCGGCCTCGGCACCGAGAAGGGCCGTCGCGGCATCGCGGAGTACACGCGCCAGAAGAGCCTCTACTGGGGGCTCGACGAGGCGCCGCACCCCTGGGCCGGCTGAGCACAAGGTGACCTGGGCCACGGTTTCCTCTTGACACGAAAAAGCCTAAGCGCTTAAATATTAACCACTAAGAGAAAGGAGTCGAGATGTCGATCGCCACACTGCACTCACTGCGCAGCGTCCAGCTGCAGGTGCCGACGCTCGCCGAGTCGACGGACTTCTACTCCGAGGTCTGGGGCCTCTCGGTCGTCGAGCAGGACCACGACGACACCTGGCTGCGCGGCACCGGGGAGAACCACCACGTCCTCCAGCTGACCCGCGCGGCGCGCAACGGTCTCGGCGCCATCTCGTTCGCGGTGCGTACGCCGGCCGAGGTCGACGAGGCCGCTCGCCGGCTCGCCCTCCGTGGGATCCCGATGCTCGCCGAGCCGGGTGCCCTGGACCAGGCGGGCGGCGGCTACGGGATCCGCTTCGCCGACCCCGAGGGCCGGGTGATCGAGCTCGTCGCCGACGTCCACGCGGTGAAGCCGCTCGACCGGGACCGTCCCGTTCCGATCGGGGTGACGCATGTCGTGCTCAACACGGTCGACATCGACCGCGCGGTGGCGTTCTACACCGACGTCCTCGGGATGCGGGTCTCGGACTGGTCCGAGCACCAGATGGCGTTCCTGCGCTGCAACACCGACCACCACAGCATCGCCTTCAACCAGGCCGCGTGGACCTCGGTCAACCACGTCGCCTACGAGATGCCGAGCATGGACCACTTCATGCGAGGCATCGGCTCGCTCAAGCAGCAGGGCGTCACCCCGCTGTGGGGTCCCGGCCGCCACGGTCCGGGCAACAACACCTTCTCCTACTTCGCCGACCCTGCCGGGCTCGTGTGCGAATACACCTCCGACGTCGCCCAGGTCGTCGAGGACCAGTGGCTGTGCAAGGTGTGGCGCCGGGTCCCCGAGCTGTCCGACCTGTGGGGGACCGCAGGCCCGCCGTCCAAGGACGTACGCAGCCACATGGCCGGCATCGAGGACGCGGGCGTCTTCGCCGACCGTCCTGACCTGGCCGCGTCCTACGCCCCGGCGACGGCTCGTGACCTGGTGGAGGTGGCCCGATGACGAAGGTCAGCATCATCGGCGCGGGAGCCATCGGCCGGCCCGTGATCGAGGCCCTGGTCGGCGGCGCCGTCGAGGACGTCGAGGTCGTGGGTGTCGTCAACGACACCCCGGTCGGCGAGTGTCCGGTGCCGCAGATCCGGCTCGCGAAGGCGATCGAGAGCAGCGACGTGATCGTCGAGTGTGCCGGTCAGGCGGTCGTCTCCCGGCACGGGGCCGAGATCCTCGACGCCGGTCGTGACCTGCTGATCACCTCGGCGGGGGCACTGGCCGACCAGGAGCTGGTGGCGGCCCTCAGGGCGGCCGGCCCGGGACGGATGTTCATCACCTCCGGCGCCATCGGCGGCATCGACCTGCTGGTCAGCGCCGCGAGCCACGGTGCGGTGCACCGGGCGTCGGTGACCACCACCAAGCTGCCCGCGACCCTGCTGCAGCCGTGGATGGACGACGAGACCCAGGCGCGGGTCCGCGCCACCACCGAGCCGACGACCATCTTCCAGGGCTCGGCCGCGGAGGCCGCGCTCTACTTCCCGCGCTCGCTCAACGTCGCGGCGACCGTCGGGCTGGCCGTGGGCGACCTGGAGCTGGTCGAGGTCCGCCTCATCGCCGACCCGGCCGCCTCGCTGACCAGCCATGTCATCGAGGCGGACGCGGACGCCGGCAGCTACCGCTTCGAGATCCGCAACCACCCCTCGGCCGCCAACCCGCGTACCAGCGGTGTGGTCTCGCGCGCCGTGGTCCGGTCCCTGTCCATGCTCGTCGGCCGGCCGGTCGGCGCGGTCAGCATCATCTGAGGCCGCGATGACCACCACCACGCTCCGTGCCACCGGGGTCCACGTCGAGGACACCGGCAGCGGTCCGACCATCCTGTGCCTGCACGGCATCGGCTCGAGCTCGGCCTCGTTCGCGCCCCAGATCGCCGCGCTCGCCGGCGAGTTCCGGCTGCTGGCCTGGGACGCACCCGGTTACGCCCGCTCCGCCGACCCCGACACCTCTCTCGACCTCGACGGGTTCGCCGACGCGGCGGCCGCCGTCATCGAGGAGTACGCAGCAGCCGGCCCGGTCCACGTCCTGGGTGTCTCCTGGGGCGGGGTCATCGCGGTCCGGCTGGCCTCCCGTCACCCGCAGCTGGTCCGCAGCCTCGTGCTCGCCGACGCGAGCCGCGGCTCCGGCACGTCGCCGGAGAAGGCCGCGGCGATGCGTACGCGGGCCGCCGAGCTGGATGCCGCCGGGAGCGCGGCCTTCGCCGGTGGTCGCGGCCCCCGGCTGGTGAGCGCCGCCGCACCGGACGAGCTCGTCGACCGGGTCGTCGCCACGATGCGGGACTCGATCCGGCTTCCCGGCTACGGCCTCGCCGCCGAGTCGATGGCGACCACCGACCTCACGCCCGAGCTGGCCGCCATCGACACCCCGACGCTCGTGCTCTGCGGGGACCAGGACCAGGTCACCGGGATCACCGAGTCGCAGGCACTGGCCGGCGGCATCCCCGACGCGGTCCTGGTGACCTTGCGCGGGGCCGGCCATCTTGCCAACCAGGAGTCGCCCGAGGCGTTCAACGCCTGGCTCTCCTCCTTCGTCGGGATCGTCGAGCGCCTCTACGGCTGACGCCACTCCCGAAACCCGATAACGAACACCGCACCGAAAGGAACCACCCCATGTCGATCACCCAGCAGCCCCTCACGTACGAGACGGCCGAGAGCCTGGAGGAGTTCACCGACTCCATCATCCTGACCCGCGCCTCGCGGCACGAGGACTGGGACACGCTCGGCTTCCAGGCCAAGGCGGGCGACCAGTTCAAGCGCGCCCAGGTCCGCTACGTCGGCTCCGGCGCGACCGGAAACCACGAGAACGACAACCGCACCATCAAGTCCCAGGGCTTCACCTTCTCCAACATGCTGCTGCCCCCGGGCGGCGAGGGCCCCGAGCACACCCACCACGACGCCGAGGAGGCCTTCTTCGTCCTCGAGGGCGAGGTCGAGGTCGGCGTGCACCGCGACGGTCAGGTCGTCAAGCGCACCCTCGGCTACCGCGACATGATCGTGGTGCCTGCCGGCGTGCCGCGGAGCCTGAAGAACAACGGCGACACCGACGCGCTCTTCTGCGTGATCATCGGCGCCCAGAAGCCGCAGGTCCCGACGTACCCGGAGACCTCCGCGATGCACGGCGTCACCCGGGACTGACCCATGAGTCTCGACGGTGCACCGGTTCTGGTCACGGGCGCGGGCCGCGGCCTCGGGCTGGCGATCTCCCGGCGCCTGGCCCAGGCCGGTGCCCGGGTGTGGCTCGCGGACATTCGCGAGGACTGGCTGGAGACCGCCGGAGCCACCCTCCGCGAGGAGGGCCACGACGTCTCGACCGTCCCGGTCGACGTCACCGACCAGGCGTCGGTGCGGGCGATGGTGAAGGAGACCGGGCCGGTTCACGGCCTGGTCAACAACGCCGCCCGCGCCGACGGGGTCGGCGGCAAGCCGGTCCACGAGATCGACCCCGCCGAGTGGGACTCGCTGATGGCGGTCAACCTGCGCGGTCCGTGGCTGGTCAGCCGCGAGGTCGTCCCCGGGATGATCGAGGCCGGCGGCGGCCGGGTGCTCAACATCGGCTCGGACTCGGCGCTCTACGGCTCGGCGAACCTCGCCCACTACATCGCCTCCAAGGGCGGTCTCGCGGCGCTGACCCGGGCGATGGCGCGCGACCTCGGTCCCTACGGGATCACCGTCAACACCCTGGCGGCCGGCCTGACGACCACCGAGGCGGCGCGGCAGATCCCCGAGCACCGCCACCAGCTCTACCGCGACAACCGGGCGCTGACCCGGGACCAGGAGCCCGCCGACGTCGTCGGAGCCGCGGCCTTCCTGCTCGGCCCCGAGGCCGCCTACATCACCGGACAGCAGCTCGTCGTCGACGGCGGCTTCGTCTTCCACTGACAGGACCCCCAGACCATGGACCTCCATCTCGCCGATCGCACCGTGCTCGTCACGGGCGGCAGCTCCGGCGTCGGCCTCGCGACCGTCGCCGCCCTCCTCGAGGAGGGCGCGAACGTCATCACCTGTGCCCGCCGGCTCGACGTGCTCGAGAAGGCGCTCGCCGACCTCGGTGCGCCCGCCGACCGGGTGCTCGCGATCAGCTGCGACGTACGCGACGCCGACCAGGTGAACGCGCTCGTCGAGGCCGGGGTGGCCCGGTTCGGCGGGATCGACGGGCTGGTCAACAACGCCGGCCAGTCCCGGATGCTCGGGCTGGACAAGGCGACCGTCGCGGACTTCCGCGACGAGCTCGACCTCAAGTTCGGCGGTGTCCTGAACGTCACCGAGGCCGCGCTTCCGCACCTGCGGGCCTCCGACGCCGCCGCGATCGTGACGATCAACGCGGTGCTCGCCCGCCAGCCCGAGCCGCGCCTGGTCACCACCTCGGCCGCGCGCGCCGGGCTGCTCAACCTGACCAAGTCGATGGCCTCCGAGTACGCACCCGACATCCGGGTCAACAGCGTCTGCCTCGGGCTGATCGACACCGGCCAGTGGCGGCGGCGCTTCGAGGTCGACGAGACCGCCGCCTCCTACGAGGCGTTCGAACGCGACCTCGCCGCCGACCGCGGCATCTCGCTCGGCCGGTTCGGCCGGGCCGAGGAGGTCGCCGCGATGGTCGTGACCCTGCTGTCCCCGCGCGCCTCGTACGTCACCGGCGCTGCGCTCGACGTGTGTGGCGGCGTTGCCCGCTACGTGGCCTGAGGAGACCGAGATGACCAACCTGACCACCGCCCCCGCACCCGATGTGGTGACCTACGCCGACGGCGGCGACCTGCTCGTCGCGGTGCTCCGCGAGGTGGGCGTCGACACCGTCTTCGGCGTCATCTCCGTGCACAACCTGCCGCTCGTCGAGGCGGTCTCGCGCGAGCTGCGGTTCGTGCCGGTACGCCACGAGGCGAGCGCCGTCAACGCGGCCGACGGCTACGCCCGGGCGACCGGCGGCCTCGGCTGCGCCCTGACCAGCACCGGCACCGGCGCGGGCAACGCGGCCGGCTCGCTGATCGAGTCGCTGAGCTCGGCCACCTCCGTGCTGCACGTGACCGGCCAGGTCGAGTCGGCCTACCTCGGCTCCGGCCGCGGCTTCATCCACGAGACCAAGGACCAGCTCGGCATGCTCGAGGCGATCTCGCTCGACGCGGTCTGTGTGCCCTCGCTCGAGGAGTCGGCCGGCATCCTGCGCGCCGCCGTCGACCGGGCCCTCGGCGCTCCCGGCCGGGCCGGTGGCCCGGTGAGCGTCGAGTGGCCCATCGACCTGCAGTACCTGCCGCAGCGCGAGGTCGTCACCCTGGTCGAGGACGCGTCGGCTGAGCCGGGTCCTGGTGCTCCCGCTGGTCTCGAGGAGCTGGTCGACCTGGTCGTCGCCGCCGAGCGCCCGCTGATCTGGGCCGGTGGCGGCGTCGCCGAGGCCGGCGACCTGCTCACCGAGCTGGTCGAGACCTGGGGCGCCGGCCTGCTGACCTCCAACTCCGGCCGCGGCGCGGTCCCTGAGGACCACCCGCTCGTGGTCGGCAACTACGGCGCCACCCCGGGCGGCGGCGGGCTGCTCGCCGAGGCCGACCTGCTGCTCAGCATCGGCACCCACTTCCGGTCCAACGAGACCCGCGACTACGACCTCGTCCTGCCCGCGGTGCACGTCCAGGTCGACCTCGACCCGGCCGCCCTGGGGCGGGTCTTCCCGGTCGCCGCCGGCGTGGCCGCCGACGCCCGTGATGTGCTGCCCGCGCTCACCGCGGCGGTGCGCGGGCGCGGGCGCGAGCGGGTCGCGGGGGAGTGGCGGGACCGGGTGACCCGGGCCCGCGAGGACGTACGCGCCACCCAGCGGGAGGGGCTCGGCGACCACGCCGTGCTCGCCGACGCGCTGCGCTCCGCGCTGCCGCGCCGATCGGTGCTCGCCCGCGACGTCACGATCGCGTCCTCGTCGTGGGGCAACCGGCTCTTCGAGGTCTACGACCCCCGCGACAACGTCTTCCCGCGCGGCGGCGGCATCGGCCAGGGCCTCGGCATGGGGCTCGGCGCCGCGATGGGCCGCCCCGACGAACCGACCGTGGTGATCGCCGGTGACGGCGGCCTGGCCGTACATCTCGGCGAGCTGCTCACCCTCGCCCAGGAGCGCCCGTGGCTGGTGCTGTTGGTCTTCAACGACGGCGGCTACGGCGTGCTCCGCAACATGCAGGAGGCCCGCGGCGTCGACCGCGCCGGCGTCGACCTCACCACCCCCGACTTCGCCGCGCTCGCGGGCGCGCTCGGTCTGCCGTACCAGCGCATCGGCGCCGCCGCCGAGGCCGCGACCGAGCTCGACCGAGCCGTCGCTCGGCGCGGGCCGGTGCTCGTCGAGGTCGATCTGACCTCCTTCGGCCCGATGCCGCGGCCGTTCACCCCACCGGTCAAGGTCCCCGAACCGACCACGAGGAGGTCGTCATGAGTCTCGCCACCGAGGAGCAGGAGCTGGAGCTCCTGGTCAAGCAGATGACCCTGGAGGCCGACGGCGTACTCTCGCTGCGGCTCGTCCACCCCGACGGCGACCCGCTGCCGGAGTGGAGCCCGGGCGCCCACGTCGACCTGACCCTGAAGGGGTCGCTGGTGCGGCAGTACTCGCTGTGCGGCGACCCCGCCGACCGCGGCGGCTACCGGGTCGCGGTGCTGCGCGAGCAGGCCGCCCTCGGCGGCTCGGAGTACGTCCACGAGGGGCTGCGCCCCGGACACCGCCTCCGCGTGGTCGGCCCCCGCAACAACTTCGACTTCCTGCCCGCCAAGCGCTACGTCTTCGTCGCCGGCGGCATCGGGATCACCCCGCTGCTCGGGATGCTCACCGAGGCCGAGCGGCAGGGCACCGACTGGGAGCTGTGGTACGGCGGCCGCCGCGAGGACTCGATGGCGTTCCTCGACGAGCTGGCTGCGTACGGGGACCGGGTGCGGGTCATCCCGGAGGAGACCCACGGCAGGCTCGACCTCGCCGCTGCGCTGCCGACGCCCGACCCCGGCACGCTGGTCTACTGCTGCGGACCCGAGGGGCTGCTGGCCGCTGTCGAGGAGCACGCCGCGGGCTGGCCCGACGGGACGCTCCAGGTCGAGCGCTTCAAGGCCAAGCAGATCGAGGTCGACCCCGACGGCGAGCAGCCGATCTCGGTCGACTGCCGCCGATCGGGCCGGGTCGTGCAGGTTCCTGCCGACGTACCGGTCATCGACGCCCTCGAGGGTGCCGGGATCACGGTCTCGAGCTCCTGCCGCGACGGCATCTGCGGTACGTGCGAGACCAAGGTGCTCGCCGGCACCCCCGACCACCGCGACTCCCTGCTCAGCGACACCGAGCAGGCGACCGGTTCCACCATGATGATCTGCGTCTCCCGGGCGCGGACCCCCGAGCTGGCGCTCGACATCTGACGCGCCGTATCGACTGCACACGAGGGAGAACACAGCAATGGGCTATCTAGCGCCGATCCAGGCGGCGGTCACCGAGACGACGCCGTGGGAGACCAAGCTCGCCGGTGCCATCGAAGAGGTCTTCGGTGGCGGGCGGCACGACCTGCCGGGTCTCGTCGACGGGCTCAACGAGCTCGGCATCCCGGCTCCCGGCGGCGGTCAGTGGACCGCCGAGGGATTCACGACAGCGATCGCCGAGCTCGCCGCGGCGGGGAAGCAGGAGGACTGAGCCATGGGACCGATGGTCAAACGACAGCTGAGCGCGGACCAGATCCTCGCGACCGGCCTGCGCAACCAGTGGTACGCGATCTGCCCCTCCGAGATGGTGCCGCAGGGCGGCGTCCATCGGGTGCGCCGGCTCGGGATCGACTGGGTGCTGTTCCGGGAGTCCGACGGCACCCTGCGGATGCTCGAGGACCGCTGCCCCCACCGGGGCGCGCCCCTCTCGCAGGGCCAGCACCTGGGCAGCAAGATCGCCTGCGCCTACCACGGCGTCCAGGTCGACGGCACCGGCAAGGTCGTCTCGGTGCCCGGCCTGCCCGGCTGCAACCTGGAGGGCAAGACGCTGGTGCCCAGCCCGCCGCTGCAGGAGCTGGGCGGCGCGATCCTCGCCTACATCGGCGACGAGCAGCACCCCGATCCTGCCCCGGTCGCCCTGCCTGACCCGCTGGTCGACGAGGAGATCTCCTCGTTCCTCTGCTACGCCGAGTGGGACACCCCGTGGCGCTACGCCATGGAGAACCTGCTCGACCCGATGCACGGTGCGTTCCTTCACCGCGAGTCGCACTCGATGTTCGGCGGTGATGTCGAGGCCAGGTTCCGCATCCGCGAGACCGACCGCGGCTTCTTCTTCGAGAAGACCGACCAGCGCGGCGTGAACTTCGACTGGGTCGAGTTCTGCCGCACCGGCATCGACTGGGTCGACCTCTCCATCCCGTACCCGCCGACCGCCGGCCCCGGCGGCTCCTTCGGCATCGTCGGCATGGGCACCCCGATCGACGAGCACACCACCGCCGTCTTCTTCTGGCGCTACCGCAAGGTCAGCGGCTGGGAGCGCGACGTGTGGCGCTTCCTCTACCGCACCAAGCTCGAGGCCCGCCACTGGCACGTGCTCGAGCAGGACCGGGTCATGCTCGAGGCCATGTCCGAGGACGCCGACCAGGCCGAGAACCTCTACCAGCACGACCTCGGTGTGGTCCGGCTGCGCCGGCTCTACAAGAAGCTCGCCGAGGAGCAGGCGACAGCGCTCGCGCCATCGCCTTCACATTCACCTGAGCCGGTACCGGCCGGGCGCGCCTGAGGCGAGCCCGGCCGGCCCTGCCGGAGGTGGGTCAGCGGACCGGAGCCCCCGGCCCCAGCGGGATCCCGAGCGCCCACCACAGGAAGAACAGGGCGGTCCAGGCCAGGCTCATCGCGATCGCCAGCGGCAGCGTGTAGGAGGCGAGGGTGCCGATGCCGGCGTCCTTGCGGTAGCGCTGCAGGAAGCCGAGGGCCATCACGAAGTACGGGCTCATCGGGGTGATCGCGGTGGAGCCGGAGTCGGCGATCCGGAAGAGCGCCTGGGTGGTCTCCGGCGGCACCGAGAGCAGCATCAGCATCGGCACCAGGACCGGTGCGGCGATGGACCACATCGCCGAGCCGCTGGTGACCATGATGTTGACGACGCTGAGCAGCGCCAGGACGAGCAGGAAGACCACCCACACCGGGATGTTGCTGGTCTCCAGCGCCTCGGCGGAGTTGACCGCGAGCACGTCGCCGAGGTGCGACCACTCGAAGTACGCCAGGAACTGCGCGATCGCGAAGAAGAGCACGAGCACCGGCGCCATCTGCTTGATCCCCTGGCCCATCAGCGCCGGTACGTCACCGGCCTTGGTGATCGAACCGGACAGCGTGCCGTACACGGTGCCGGCGAGGCCGAAGAGCACCGCGACGATCGCGGCGATGCCGGTGAGGAACGGCGACTCGGTCAGCGACCCGTCCTCGCCGCGCAGGGGAGAGGACGGCGGGATCACGACGGCGGCGACGACCACGATCGCGACCAGCAGGCTCACCAGGGACCAGCGCAGCGCACGACGCTCGCGGCCGTCGAGCTCGAGGGTGCCGAAGTCGCCGTCGTCGGCGTCCTCGTCGGCGTCGAGGTCGGGCCGCTTGGAGAGGACGAACTTGGTCATCAGGGTGATCACCGCGGCCAGCAGCAGCGAGGAGGCGATGTTGAAGAACCAGTTGCTGACCGGGGAGACGTACGCGCTCTCGTCGACGATCTGGGCCGCGGCGGTGGTGATACCGGCGAAGATCGCGTCGTTGGGCGTGGGGATCGGGCTGGCGTCGTACCCGCTGGCGATCGCGGTGTAGGCGACCACGATCCCGAGGATCGGCGAACGTCCTACGGCCCGGAAGGCGAGTCCACCGAGCGGAACCAGGATGATGTACGCAGCCGCCGAGGCCACGTGGGCGACCGTTCCGGTGAACGCCACGGCGAAGACCACCCAGCCGACGGACACCCGGGAGATGCCGGTCTTCATCGCGGCGGTGAGGAAACCGGTGCGCTCGGCGACGGCGACGCCCATGATGACCACGACGATGGTCGCCATCGGCGGGAACTCGGCGAAGTTGGAGACCATCGTCGAGACCGCCATCGCCAGGCCCTCGCCGCTGAGCAGGCTCTGGACGACGACCTCCTCCCCGTCGCTCGGCGAGATCACCGAGACGCCGGCGGCGGCACAGATCGCGCTGATCACGGCGAGGATCGCGGCGAGGATCCAGAAGAGCCAGAACGGGTGCGGCAGGGCGTTGCCGACGCGCTCGACCACGCCCATGGCGCGGATGATCCATGGCAGCCTGTCGCTGCTGGTGGGGGTTGCGGTGCTGGTCATGTCAGTCACCCTTCGCTGGTGAGGCGGTGGCGGGAGAAGAAGTCCCAGATCACCGTCGCGGACTCGATGGTGTGGGTGACGTGGCCGCCACCGGAGTAGATGTCACCGCCCGGCCAGACGTGGCCCCCGCCGTCGACGGCGACGTGCTGGACCTCGGCACCCTGGTCGCACCCGGTCCACCGGGTGGTCGCGATGTCGCGGCGGGTGCGGGTGGTGGAGGTGGTGCAGCCGTTGTGCTCGGCCCAGCCCTGGATCCACTCGGGGATCGCGGGCAGGTCACGGTCGGCGTCGCCGGCGTAGGGGATGGTCGCGTCGGCGACACCGTGGATCTCCAGGATCGGCGTCGGCGGCGCCTCGGCGCAGCCGGTGCGCGCCCCCGGGTAGAGGGCAGGCGCGACCGGGGCGACCGCGGCGAACGTGTCCGGCAGTTGGCAGGCGAGCAGAGCGGCCAGCCCGGCGCCGTTGGACTTCCCGGTGGCATAGACCCGGGTCGTGTCGATGCAGTGGTCGGCCTCGATCGTGGCGAGCAGGTCGCGGGTGAAGGCGACGTCGTCGACGCCGGGGGCCTCGTAGGGCGCGCCCTGCCAGGCCTTGCGATAGCCCGACCCGGTGCCGATCGCGCCGTCGGGATAGGCGACCACCGCCGGGAGGTCGGAGAGCTCGGAGAAGCCCTCGACCTCGACGCCGGTGCTGCCGCGGCCGTGGAACGCGAGGATCAGCGGCCAGTCGTCACGGCGGTCGTAGCCCTCGGGCAGGCGCAGCACGTAGCTGCGCTCGAGGTCGCCGCTGCTCAGCTCGTACTTCTGGCTGCTGTCGGGCTCCTGGTCGGTGGGCTTGGCGCAGCGCGTCGTCTCGCCGGTCGCACGGTCCGGGGCCGAGGTCGAGGACAGTGCGGTGGTCGCGGTCGGGGCCAGGGACAGCGCGGCCACGGCGGCGACAGCGGCTGCCGGCGCCAGCAGGCGGAGGTGTCGTGGGGACATGTCGTGCTCCTTTCGGGGCATCATCTGGGTGCATGAGGGTGTGCTGGATCGCCCGGCGACGCGGTGCGCGTCCCGGTCGGGGTCCCGAGCTGGAGGGTGGGCGGGTGGCCTAGGTGTCGAGCCACTCCTTGATGAAGGCGACGAGGCGGTCGGTGGCCTCGGCGAGGATCGCGCGGCCGTCCTCGCCGGTGGCGCGACGCGGGTCACCGAGCACGCCGGTGGGGGAGAGACGGTCGTAGGGGAGGGCCACGGCGGGATGGCTCACCGAGCGGGCCAGCCGGGCGAACGGGTCGAGCTGGTCGGGCGCGGTCGTGCCCGGGGCGAGCAGGTCGTGGCGTACGAGATGAGGGGCGATGTGCAGCATCTGGGCGGTCTCGGCCTCGCCGCTGTGACCGGAGACCTCGCTCAGCTCCATGCCGGCCACGGCGTCCTTGGCGAGTGCGGTCACCGGAGCCCAGGCGAGCTCCAGGTCGGGCCGGTCTCGCAGCAGCTCCTGGGCCAGCGTGCCGAGAGTGGCGTTGTTGCCGCCGTGACCGGTCACCACGAGGAACCGGCGCCAGCCGTGGGCGGCCAGCGACTCGACGTACTCACGTACGACGGCGGCGAACAGCGCCGGGCGCAGGCTCACCGTGCCGGCGAAGGCCTGATGGTGGGGAGAGACGCCGACCGGTACGCCCGGACCGATGACGACCTTGCCGGGGAGGGCCTCGGCAACCGAGTCGGCGAGGGCCTCGGCGCGGATCTGGTCGGTGGCCAGGGGCAGGCCGGCACCGTGCTGCTCGAAAGCACCGACGGGGATGACGACGACCGTCCCGCTCTCGGCGGCCGCCGCGGCCTCGAGGGTGGTCATCTCGGCGAGCTTCGGGGTCATCGGGCCTGCTCCGGACCGAGGGTGGAGGCGATCGCCTCGCGGATCGCGAGCAGGTGCTCACGGGTCAGGGCGGCTGCGGCCTCGGGGTCCCCGTCGCGTACGGCCTCGACGATCCGGAGGTGGTCGGCGTGGTCGCGGTCGCGGTCGGTGTAGCGGTGCCGGATCTCGATCTGGTCGCGGGCCCTCACCTGCAGCAGCGCCTCGACGGTCTCGCGCAGCAGCAGGTTGCCCGAGGCGCCGGCGAGCGCGACGTGGAAGTGCAGCTCGGGCCGCTCGTCGGCGTACTGCGGCTTGAGCGAGTTGTCGGCCGAGAGGGTCAGCGCGGCGAGGTCCTCGTCGGTGCGCTGCGCGGCCGCGGCCGCCGCGACCGGCGGCTCGAGCACGATCCGGGCGTCGAGGAGCTCGATGACCGACTCGCTGCGCGACTCCGAGACATGCGGGTTGACCAGCAGCCGCCGGTTCACCCCGCCGCTCACGTAGGTGCCCGATCCGTGCCGGAAGCGGATCACGTCGGTCGCCTCCAGGCGGCGCAGCGCCTCCCGGATCGTCGGTGTGGTCACCTCGAACCGTTTGGCCAGCTCGCGGGAGGACGCCAGGGCGTCGCCCGGCTCCAGGCCCGCGGCCTCGATCATGGCGACGATCCCGTCGGCGATGCGTTCAGAGAGCGATGGTGTGTTGCTGGTCACAGAAAGTGACTAAATCACTTATTGAATTGCGCGTCAAGGACGACGATGCTTGCAGACAGCTTGCGTAAAGCAGTTATATTCTTGCGCCCATGAGTAGACGTCTTGCCGACGCAGCGGCCCGCGCCAAGGTTTCCGAGGCGACCGTGAGCCGGGTGCTCAACGGCAAGCCGGGGGTCTCGGCGGCGACCCGCGAGCGGGTGCTGACCGCGCTCGACGTACTCGGCTACGAGCGGCCGGTGAAGCTTCGCGGCGAGCGCGCCAGGCTGGTGGGTCTGGTTCTGCCCGAGCTGCAGAACCCGATCTTCCCGGCGCTCGCCGAGGTCCTCGGCGCCCACCTCGCCCAGCAGGGGCTGACCCCGGTGCTGTGCACGCAGACCGCTGGCGGCGTGACCGAGTCGGAGTACGTCGACCTGCTCCTGGAGCAGCAGGTGGCCGGCGTCGTGTTCGCCGGGGGCGCCTACGCCCAGCGGGACGCGGGCCATGCCCACTACGACCGTCTCGCCGGCCGCAACCTTCCCGTCGTGCTCATCAACGCGGCCATCGACGACCTGCCGTTCCCTCGGGTGGTCTGTGACGACGCCGATGCGATGGAGCAGGCCGCCGAGCACCTGATCGCGCTCGGGCACGAGCGGATCGGGCTGGTCCTGGGCCCGCGCGACCATGTTCCCTCCGAGCGCAAGCTGGCCGCCTTCCGTGCCGTCTGCGACCGGACCGGGGTGCCGTTCGACGAGGATCTGGTCGTACGCAGCCTCTACTCGCTCCAGAGCGGACAGGCCTCCGCGGCGCGCCTGGTCGAGCAGGGCGCGACCGGCATCGTGTGTGCCAGCGACCCGCTCGCGCTGGGAGCGGTCAGGGCGGTGCGCCGGGCCCGGCTCTCGACGCCGGCGGACGTGTCCGTGATCGGGTTCGACGACTCGGCGTTCATGGCCTTCACCGACCCGCCGCTGACCACCATCCGGCAGCCGATCGAGGCGATGGGCCGGGCGGCGGTCGACTTCCTGGTGAGCCAGATCGACGGCACGCTCGGGCCGGTCGACGAGCTGCTCTTCGAGGGCGAGCTGGTGGTCCGGCGCTCGACCGGACCTGCAAGCCGGCGCGCAAAGTCCTGAAATTAATTACGCACTGTCAAGTTCTTGCGCACCTTCTGCGGCTGGCTCTACGGTCGCTGCACGCCGTCAGGGTGACGGCGATCACATGAGTGTGAGCTGCCGAGAACGGAGTGCCCGTGACCGCCACGGAATCTCGACGGAGCGAGCCGGCACCGGCGCCGCTCGCGGTCTTCACCGAGCGCCCCACCGACTGGTGGCGCTCCGCGGCGATCTACCAGATCTACCCGCGCAGCTTCGCCGATGCCAACGGCGACGGCACCGGTGACCTGGCCGGGGTGCGAGCCCGTCTGACCTATCTGCGCGACCTCGGGATCGACGCGATCTGGTTCACCCCGTGGTTCCCCTCGCCGATGGCGGACGGGGGCTACGACGTCGCCGACTACCGCGCGATCGACCCGCTCTTCGGTGACCTCGCCGAGGCGGAGGCGCTGATCCAGGACGCCCTCGAGCTCGGCATCCGCACGATCATCGACATCGTCCCCAACCACGTCTCCGACCAGCACCGCTGGTTCCGGGCCGCGGTCGCCGCGGGACCGGGCGCACCCGAGCGGGACCGGTTCTGGTTCCGCGACGGCCGTGGCCCTGACGGCGAGCTGCCGCCCAACGACTGGACCTCGGAGTTCGGTGGCACCGCCTGGACCCGGCTCTCGACGCCCGACGGCGTCCCCGAGCAGTGGTACCTGCACCTCTTCTCCGCCGAGCAGCCCGACCTCAACTGGCAGCACGAGGACGTACGCCTCGAGCACGAGGAGATCCTGCGGTTCTGGTTCGACCGCGCGGTTGCCGGGATAAGGATCGACTCCGCCGCGCTCCTCGCCAAGGACCCGGACCTCCCCGACGTCCCCGCCGACCCGCGACCTGGGGAGCACCCCTACGTCGACCGCGAGGAGCTCCAGGAGATCTACCGTGGCTGGCGCCGGATCGCCCAGGAGTACGGCACCGACCGGGCCCTGATCGGCGAGGTCTGGCTCCCCGACACCGCCAGGTTCATCCGCTACCTGCGCCCCGACGTGCTGCACGCGGCGTTCAACTTCGACTTCATGACCGCGCCGTGGGACGCCCAGGCGCTGCGTACCTCCATCGAGACCACGCTGCGGGTGCACGGCGAGGCCGACGCGCCGGCCACCTGGGTGCTCTCCAACCACGACGTCACCCGTCCGGTGACCCGCTACGGCCGCGTGGACACCGCGTTCGCGTTCGAGACCAAGCGCTACGGCACCCCGACCGACCGAGCTCTCGGCGAGCGGCGGGCGCGGGCGGCGGCGATGCTGGCGATGGGGCTGCCCGGGGCGTACTACCTCTATCAGGGCGAGGAGCTGGGCCTGGACGAGGCCGACATCCCGCCGGACCGGATCCAGGACCCGATGCACTTCCGCAGCGGTGGTGTCGACCCCGGCCGGGACGGTTGCCGGGTGCCGCTGCCGTGGAGCGGGGACCGGCCGCCGTACGGCTTCAGCCCGACGGGCGCGAAGACCTGGCTGCCTCAGCCCGAGGGGTGGGCGCACCTGACCGCGCAGGCGCAGTCGGCCGACCCGCGCTCGATGCTCAGCCTGCACCGGATGGCGCTGCTGATCCGGCGTACGCATCCCGACCTCGCCACCGGCGACTTCCGCTGGATCGAGACCGCTCCCGGGATCATCGCCTTCCGCCGCGGCGCGCACTTCGCGTGCGTCGTCAACCTGACCGACACGTCCGTGGAGCTGCCGAGCAGCGACCACGTCTGGCTCGCCAGCTCGCCGCTCGACGCGGGTCGGCTCGCCCCCGATGCCGCGGTCTGGCTGCGGCCCACGACCTGAGACCCCACCACAACATTCCAGGAGACAGACCCATGAGATCCACTCGGTTGCGCAGTGTCGCGTTCGCCGCGGTCGCGGCCGTCGCGCTCGGCTCGCTCGCCGCCTGCGGCGAGTCGTCGGACGACGGCGACGGAGTCACCATCACCGTCGAGGGCTGGCGCCCCGGCGACAAGCAGGCCACGATCGACGCCGTCAAGGCGCAGGCGGCGGCCTTCAACAAGGAGCATCCCGACATCACCGTGAAGCCGGTGGAGTGGCAGTGGAACGCGCAGACCTTCCCTGCCCAGCTCTCGGGCGGCACGCTGCCGATCTCGTTCCGGGTGCCGTTCACCGACACCAAGGGTCTCGTCGAGCGCAAGCAGGTCGCCGACGTCGACGCGGAGGTCCGTGAGTTGCCCTACTTCGATCAGCTCAACCCGACGGTGCTGGCCGCGGCGCAGGGCACCGACGGGAAGGTCTACGGGCTGCCCTCCGACGTCTACGCCAACGCGCTCCACTACAACCGCGACCTGTTCACGAAGGCGGGTCTCGACCCCGACAAGCCGCCGACCACGTGGGAGGAGCTGCGCTCGGCCGCCAAGCAGATCCACGACCGGACCGGTGCCACCGGGTATGCCGAGATGACCACGGGCAACACCGGCGGCTGGATCCTCACGACCCTGGTCTATGCCCTCGGTGGCCGGATGGAGACACAGGACGGGGACGCGTTCACCGCGACCGTCGACAACCCGCAGACCGAGCAGGCGCTGCAGCTGCTGCACGACATGCGCTGGACGGACAAGTCCTTCTCCGGCAGCACCGCCTACGACTGGAACAGCATCAACCAGGCGTTCGCGGCAGGGAAGGTCGGGATGTACATCAGCGGCTCGGACGTCTACAACTCCCTCGTCACCACCGCGGCGATCGACCCCGAGTCGTACGGGCTCACCGCGGTCCCGATGGGGGACTCGGCCGACGCCGGCGCTCTCGGCGGTGGCTCCGTCAACGTCGTCAGCGCCAAGGCGAGCGAGGCGGAGGCCGAGGCAGCCGTGGCCTGGGCGGACTTCTTCCGGGTCCGCAAGTACACCGACGAGGACGCGGCCGTCGCCGACGCGAAGACCCAGACCGCGGCCGAGCAGCCCGTGGGGACGCCGACCTTCCCGATCTTCGACGAGGCGTCGTACACCACCTACCAGGGCTGGGTGAAGGACTACGTCAACGTGCCGCTGGACCAGATGACCGGCTACACCTCGAGGATGTTCGACCTCACGCTGGTCGCCGAGCCGCCCGCGCAGACGCAGGCCGTGTACGGCGCGCTCGACCCGGTCGTTCAGAAGGTGCTCAGCGACGAGAGCGCCGACATCCCCGCGCTGCTGAAGGATGCCGACGCCTCGGTGCAGCAGATCCTGGACAAGGGGTGAGGGTGGCCGTCGACATCTCCCGCGTGGGTGGGCCGGCTCTCGTGAGAGGGCCGGCCCGCCGGCGTACGTCCTTCGTCTCCCTGGTCGCGGGATGGTGGCGCGGCAGCGCGGCGACCCTGGTCTTCCTGCTGCCGATGCTCCTCGTCTTCGGGCTGTTCTCGTGGTGGCCGATCGCCCGGACCGTGGTGATGAGCCTGCAGGAGACCAACCTCGTCGGGCCCGCGGAGTGGGTGGGCCTGGACAACTTCCGCACCGTGCTCAGCGACCCGCTGCTCCCGTTGGCGCTGCGCAACACGGCCGTCTTCGCGGCGATCGCGTTCGTCTTCGGCTATCCGATCCCGCTGGTCATGGCGGTGGTGTTCAGCTCGCTGCGGAAGCTGCGCGGCCTCTACGCCTGCCTGGCCTACCTGCCGGTCGTGGTGCCGCCGGCCGTGGCGGTGCTGCTGTGGAAGACCTTCTACGACGCCGGCTCCGGGGGAGTGTTCAACACGGTCCTGGGCTGGGTCGGGCTCGGGCCCGTGCCCTGGCTGGAGTCGGCCGACTGGGTGCTGCCCTCGCTGGTGATGGAGGCGACCTGGGCCGCGGCAGGCGGCACGGTGATCATCTATCTCGCGGCGCTGACCACGGTGCCGCAGGAGCTCTACGACGCCGCCTCGGCCGACGGTGCGGGCGTGCTCGGCAAGGTCTGGCACGTCACCCTCCCGCACCTGCGCCCGGTGCTGCTGATCACCTTGATCCTCCAGATCATCGGCACCGCCCAGGTCTTCCTGGAGCCCTACCTCTTCACGGGCGGCGGACCCTCGCACGCGTCCTTGACGCTGCTGCTCCTGATCTACGAGTACGCCTTCGGCAGCACCACCGGCGGCGGCGACTACGGCTCGGCGACCGCGCTGAGCCTGATGATGGCGGTCGGGCTGGCGCTGCTGTCGTGGCTCTACTTCCGGCTGACTCGCGGATGGAGCGACTGATGAGCTTCGTCTCCTCCCTCGACCGGCGGCGTACGTCGGTGCGCTGGGGTCTTCGCGGCGTGCAGGCGGCGATGCTGCTCGGACTGGTGGTGGTCTGCCTCGGGCCGCTGCTGTGGCTGGCGAAGTCGGCGGTGACCCCTACCCAGGACACGCTGCGCTCGCCGATCTCGCTGTGGCCGAACGGGCCGGACCTCTCGATCGTGACGCAGGCGTGGACCGAGCTGGGTCTGTCGGCCTACCTGGTCAACACGGTGGTCATCGCCGCCGGGTCCTGGGCCGTCCAGGTGCTGGTCGCCACGACCGCGGGCTATGCGCTCTCGGTGCTGCGGCCGCGGTTCGGACGGGTCATCTACGGAGCCGTGCTCGCCACCATGTTCGTGCCGATCGTGCTGCTCCTCGTCCCGCTCTACCTCACCGTGCTGAGCCTGCCGGTCGTGCATTGGTCCCTGGTCGGGACGTACGCCGGAGCCTTCCTGCCCGCGGGCGCCTCGGCGTTCAACGTGGTGATCATGAAGCGGTTCTTCGACAGCCTGCCCCGGGAGATCCTGGACGCCGCGCGGATCGACGGCGCCGGGCCGTACCGGCTCTTCTGGTCGGTGGTCCTGCCGATGTCGCGTCCGGTGCTCGGGGTGGTGTCGGTGTTCGCCGTCCTGGCCGCGTGGAAGGACTTCATCTGGCCGCTGATCGTGCTGCCCGACCCGGCCAAGCAGCCCATCGCGGTCCGGCTGCCGTCGATCGCCCCGACCACCGACCTCTCCGTCCTGCTCGCCGCGATGGCGATCTCCGCGGCGCTGCCGATCCTCTTCTTCCTCCTCTTCCAGCGGCTCTTCCTGCGCAGCGAGGGGCTCGAGGGGGCGGTGAAGGGATAACGCCTGCCGACCCGAGAGGCGCCTGCTCACACCTCGGGGCTCAGGGCTTCCGGCTCGTGGATCCGCACCCGGGTGACTCCGGTGACCGTCGCCGCGGCGGACTCGGCCAGAGCGCGGTCCCTCGGCGTGCTCGGCCCGCTGATCACGACACTCCCGTCGGCGACCACGACGAGCCAGTCGGGATGACCGAGCTTGGTGATGAGCGCGGTCAGCTCCCGATCCAGGGTGTCGTCGTCGCGGGCCAGGGCGGCGGCGACGTCGCTCCGGCTGATCACGCCGACCAGGACATCGTCCTCATCGAGGACCGGCAGGCTCTTCAGCGCCCGCTCGGCCATGATGTCGACGGCGACGGACACCTCGGCACCCTCGCGCACGGCGACGGTCACCGGGCTCATCACCCGCTCGACGTACGCCGGGGGCAGCTCGGTCACCGGATCCGGTGAGAGCACGTGGGCGCGGGGGTCCGGCAGGACACGGTCGCGGATCAGGTCGATCTCGGCGACGACGCCGCAGACGCGGCCCGCGGAGGTCACCACCGGCATCGCGGTGATGTGGTGGTCACGAAGAAGCGCGAGCGCCTCCCGGACGGGAGTGTCTCTCCGTGCGGTGACGGGTGACGAGGTCATGATCTCTCGGACCAGCATGATCAACTCCGTGGCAAGGGTTCGGTTGCTATGGGGCGAGCCTCGTGGAGCGGTCGAGAGCGGTCATGAGTGCAAGGTCCCGTCGGCACAAGACCTTCGGCCCGACGGAAGGACCTTCGTCATCGATCCGACGGACGAACGTCATCAGGGTCCGGACCAGCCGGCACCCCGTGCGGGCTGCGGACCTAGGTCCCGTTCTCGCGGCACCGATGGCCCTGACACCCGTGAAGAGGCCCGGCGAGATTGGGAGCATCACCGACGTACACACCGAGCCCGCAGGAGGGAAGATGGCCGAGCACGACCGGATCCTGGTCGGCATCGATGGGGGAGAAGGTGGCCGAGCGGCGATCCGGCATGCCGCCGAGCGAGCCGGCCGAAGCGGTGCACATCTGTGGCTCGTCCATGTGATCGACCTCGCCATCGCGACGGGCGTCTTCTACCCGTACGGCTATGCGGGCCTGGCGGACCAGATTCGCGAGGCCGGGACGACCGCCCTCGAGCACGCGGAGAAGGAAGCCGCCGAGATCGTCGGGTCGGAGAACGTGACCTCGACGCTCCGCGACGGGGGAGTGGTGACGGAGCTCGTGCACGCGGCGGCCGACTCGACGATGGTCGTTCTCGGCGACGAGCGCCACCACGGCCTGTCCCGCATCGTGACGGGCTCGGTGACCGGACGGGTCGCCTCTCGCGCGCCGGTGCCCGTCGTGATCGTGCCGGCCGTCTGGCCCCACGGCCAGGACGCCCGCACGGTGGTCGTGGCCGTCGCCGACTGCGACGCCTCCACGGAGCTCGTCGTCCGGGCCCTCGCAGAGGCGGTGGAGCGTGGTGGCGGCCTGGTGATCGTGCACGCCTGGGAGGTCCCGGCCATCTACTACGAGTCGACGCTGGGGAAGCTGGATGCGGCAGGTCTGGCGGCGGACGCGCGTCACCAGCTGATGCAGACCCTCGAACGCGCACGACAGCTGGTCCCGAACTCTGCCGGCGTCGACGCGTGGATCGAGGTACACCGGGGTCAGCCGGCCCAGGTGGTCATGGAGACAGCGAAGAAGGCAGCCCTCCTGGTCATCGGCCGCCGCGGGCACGCCTTCCCGCTGCGCCGCCTGGGCGGCACCGGCCACGCTCTGCTGCGCGAGTCCGGATGTCCCGTCGAGGTGGTTCCTCCGGTGGCAGAGGCTCCATGAGAGTGCCCGAGGGAGAGGGAGCGGCCGGGGAGGACGTGCTGCTGCGTGATGGCACCATCGCCCGCGTACGCGATGCCGCGGCGGGGGACCGGGGCCAGCTGGTCGAGCTCCATGACCTGCTCTCCGACCGCCATCGCTACGAGCGGTTCTTCCACGTCGGGGAGCTCGACGGTCTCCGCTTCGTCGAGGACCTGCTGCCGCGCCTGGCCGTCGGCGAGGCGGTCGCCAAGGTGGTCGTCGTCGACGGCCGCATCGTCGGGCTGGCGAGCGGCACGAGGACGGGTGCGGACGGGGAGGCCGAGCTGGCCCTCGTCGTCGCCGACCGGTATGTCCACCACGGTGTGGCCACCCTTCTCCTGGAGCACCTGGCCGTCGCGGCGGCCGGAGCGGGCGTGACTGACCTGGTGGCGTACGTGATGGCTGAGAACGCCCCCGCGTTCGACGTCCTGCAGCACGCCGGCTTCGACCTCACCTCGACCGCGCACGAGGACACCGTCGAGGTACGTTTCCCGGTGCGGCTCACCGAGCGCGTGCTGGAGGCGATGATCTCCCGTGAGCAGCGGACGGACGCGGACTCCGTCGCCGCGCTGCTGCGGCCGCGCTCGGTGGCCGTGATCGGCGCGAGCCGGCGCGCGGACCATCCCGGCCACCAGGTCGTGCGCAACCTCTTGCGGGCGCGGTTCGCCGGCACGGTCCACCCCGTCAACCCCCACTGTGACTTCCTGCTGGGCCAGCGCTGCCACGCGTCGGTGCTCGACGTCGGGCCGGTGGACCTGGCCGTGGTCGCGGTGCCGGCGGCCGAGGTGCTGAAGGTCGTGAAGGAGTGTGCCCGCAGCGGCGTACGCGACCTGGTGATCCTCTCCAGCGGCTTCGCCGAGGCGGGCCCGGACGGACGACGCCTGCAGGACGAGATCCTGGCGGTCGCCCGCGAATCGGGCATGCGGGTGGTGGGACCCAACTGCCTCGGGATCGCCAACACCGACCCCGACGTCCGTCTGGACGCCACCTTCTCGCCCACCTCGACCGGCCGCGGGAGGGTGGCGATGATGGCGCAGTCCGGCGCGGTGGGGATCGCCGCGCTGCAACGGGCCGACGAGCTCGGCGTGGGGCTGTCGGCGTTCATCTCCGCGGGCAACAAGGCCGACGTCAGCTGCAACGACCTCCTCATGTACGCCGCCGAGGACGAGGCGACCGAGGTGGTCTCGCTCTATCTGGAGTCGTTCGGCAACCCGCGCAAGTTCTCTCGGCTGGCCCGGCGGTTGGCCGACCACACGCCGGTCGTCGCCCTGGTCGGGGGGAGAAGCCAAGCCGGCCGGCGGGCGGCGGTCGGCCACACCGCCTCGGCGGTGACGTCCGCGGAGGCCGTCGACGCGCTCTTCCGGCAGTGTGGGGTGATCGGCGTGCACAGCCTCGAGCAGCTGCTGCAGACCACCAGCGTGATCGCGAACCAGCCGCTGCCCGGTGGCCGCCGGGTCGGGATCGTCGGCAACGCCGGCGGGCCGGGCGTCCTGGCCGCCGACGCCTGCGAGGGCGAAGATCTGCGGCTCGCCACGCTGAGCGCGGAGACCATGGCCGCGATCCGGGGGATCGTGCCCGACGCGTCGTCCGTCCAGGTGCCCATCGACCTCGGCTCCGGCATCGGCTGGGAGGCCTACTCCGAGGTGGTCTCGACGATCATCCGCAGCGGCGAGGTCGACATGCTGATCGCCTTGCGCACGCCGCTGCCGGCTCTTCCGTACGCAGCCTTCACGCGTGCGCTGCGCACCGCGTTGCGCGCCGATCCGGGACAGACCGCACCGCCGGTCGCGACCGTGGCCGTCATGCTCGACCCGCACGGCCCTGGCCGGCCGATCAGCGTCGGAAGCGGTCGTGTGCCCGTCTTCGCGTTCCCGGAGGATGCCGCGCGTGCCCTCGGCCCGATCGTCAGGTACGCGGAGTGGCGCGCCGGGCCCCACACCCCCGTCACCGAGGCGCCCCCCGGAAGCCGCGCGACCGGTCGCGACGTCATCGCCCGGACGCTGCGGGCGACACCGGAAGGGGGCCGGCTGACCGAGCCGGACACGCGCCAGCTGCTCGCTGCGTACGGGATCGGTGTCTTGCCGAGCGTGCTCGCCGACGGTGTCGAGGAGGCTGTCGACGCCGCCGAGTGGGTGGGCTACCCGGTCGTGCTCAAGGTCGCCGACCCCGGTCTGGTGCATCGCACCGATGTAGGTGGCGTTCGTGTCGGCCTGAAGGGTCCCGACGAGGTACGCGTCGCCGCCCACGCGCTCCTCGGCGTCCGGGTCGAGCATCCGGGCCTGATCGTCCAGCGCCAGGTCGCCGCCGGCGTCGAGCTGATCGCCGGCGTCACCCAGGACGCGCTCTTCGGGCCGCTGGTCATGGTGGGATACGGAGGCGCCTTCACCGAGCTGATCGGTGATCGCAGCTTCAGGCTGACGCCGCTCAGCCACTCCGATGCGGCAGCGGCGCTCCGGGACCTGCGCACCGCGCCGCTGCTGTGGGGATACCGCGGCGCACCGCCGGCGGACGCCGGCGCCGTCGAGCATCTCCTGGTGTCCCTCGGCCGTCTCGCCGACGATCTGCCCGAGGTGGCTGAGATCGACCTCAATCCCCTGATCGTGCACGAGCGCGGGATCTCTGTCGTCGATGCGAAGGTCCGGCTGCAACCGTCGCCGCAGGCCTCGGAGCCCGCCCTGAGAGGCCTGCTCCCGCCCGCCGGCGCCGGAAAGGAACCCTGATGGCGGCGATGCGAGGGTGGCGGACGAGAGGCGACGGCTGCCTCTCGATCGCCGAGCTCTCCGTCCCGGAGCCGGACTCGGGCGAGGTCCTCGTGGGGGTGGAGGCGTGCGGCGTGTGCAGGACCGACCTTCATGTCGTCGACGGCGACCTTCCCGCTCGCCGGAGCCCGGTGGTGCCGGGTCACCAGATCGTGGGTCGGGTGCTGGCCCGCTTCGACCACGACGCCGACGGACCGCGCATCGGCACCCGGGTCGGCGTGCCGTGGCTGCGCTCCACGTGCGGGCGCTGCCGCTGGTGCCGTACGGGCGCGGAGAACCTCTGCGAGCAGTCTCGATACACCGGGTGGGACGCCGACGGCGGCTACGCCGAGTACGCCGTCGCCCCGACCGCGTACCTCTACCGGATCCCGGACTCGCTGGAACCGAGTCAGGCGGCGCCGCTGCTGTGTGCGGGGATCATCGGTTACCGGGCCCTGCGGCGCTCGGTCCTCCCGCCGGGAGGTCGCCTGGGGCTCTACGGGTTCGGGGCGAGCGCTCATCTGACCGCGCAGATCGCGATCCGCCAAGGGGCCGAGGTGCACGTCGTCACCCGAGGTGAGGTGGCGCGCCGGCTCGCGCTCGACCTCGGCGCCGCCTCGGCGGTCGCGCCCGGCGACGCCGTCCCGCCGCTCGACTCCGCGATCGTGTTCGCGCCGGCGGGCGAGGTCGTCCGCCAGGCGCTGGCCGGCCTGGGCCCGTCCGGGACCTGCGCCGTCGCCGGCATCCACCTCTCCGACCTCCCCCCTCTCGACTACCAGCGCCACCTCTTCCGCGAGCGCACGCTCACCAGCGTCACGTCCAACACGCGTGCCGACGGGGCCGAGCTCTTCCGGCTCGCCGGCCGGCTGGGCCTGCGCGCCGAGGTCACTCCGTACGCCCTGGGGGAGGCCGACCGGGCACTCGCCGACCTCGCCGAGGACCGCGTGCGTGGCGTCGCGGTCCTGGACGCGACCCGATGACGAGCGGGCGGGGCACGAAGCCATCAGGCTCAGACCGCGTCGCGCCGTAGTGTCCGCCCTCGGGCGGCCTCGCCCGGGAGGACGTCGGTGAACGCGGCGAGGTCGTCGCGGGAGAACACCGAGGTGCCCGCGGTCGCGATCATGGCCGCGCTGCAGGCGAGACCGAGCCGGGCGGCCCGCGGGAGGTTCCAGCCGTGGGTCAGCCCCGCGACGATCCCGGCGACGAGAGCGTCACCGGCACCCACGCCGCTGACCACGTCGCCGGCGACCGCGGGAAGCAGCTGCGTACCCGTCGGGGTGACCAGCGCGATCCCCAGGTGACCGCGGGAGAGCACGACGGCGCTCGCGTGAGTGTCGTCGAGCAGCTCTCGCGCTCCCGCCACCTGTTCGGCGAGCGTGTCCAGCTCGCGCCCGAGATGCTCCTTCAGCTCCCGCACGCTCGGCTTGATCAGATAGGCCCCGTGAGCCTGGGCGAGGGCGCCCCCGGAGGCATCCAGGACGAGCCGGGCGCCGAGGGCATCGCTCAGGCACCGTACCCGAGGGACGACGTCTGCGGAGACCCCCGGCGGCAGGCTGCCGCTGAGGACGACGTATGCCGCGTGTCGCCCTCCGCGCCGCACCGCCTGGAGGCAACGATCCAGATCGGCGCGGGCGAGCTCCGTCCCAGGCAGCACGAAGCGGTACTCCAAGCCGGTCTCGAGCTCGGTCACGTGATGACTCAGCCGGGTCTCACCCGGGACCTCGACCCCCGCGAACGGAAGCCGTTCGATCTCGAGCCGCTCGCTCAGGGCCCGGCCGATATGGCCTGCCACCGGGAAGACCGCCAGCGTGGGGATTCCGAGCACGTGCAGGACCCGGGCCACGTTGATGCCGCCGCCGCCGGGATCGATCCGGGGTGTGCTGCATCGCATCTTGCTGCCCGGGATCAGCCGAGGAACGGAGAAGGAGTCGTCCAGCGCCGGGTTCAAGGTGATGGTGACGACGTCGGGTGAGGCGTGCATCTGGGACCTTCCTGAGTCGTCGGGCTGCCTCCCAGGCAACCATCGCGGGCTGGACGAGGCAGGTGGCGGAGGTCCCGGCACAGATGACCAAGGTCTCGTGAGGTCGGGTTCGATCGGAACAAGACTGGGGACTGCACGGGGTGCCGCACGGGCGCCCGCAGATCGAGGGAGATCAGATGAGCACCATCATCAAGCGCCCGGCCAACCCGCTCGCGGACCTGCTGGGCTGGCTGGAGTCGGGGTCGGCGGCGATGCGTTCTTTCGGTGTGACGCCCTACATCAGGGTCGAGGACTTCGTCGAGGACGACCACTACGTCGTACGAGCGGAGATGCCGGGGGTCGACCCGAACAAGGACATCCAGATCGACGTCAGCGGCGACCTCCTGACGATCCGAGGTGAGCGCCGGGAGGAGGAGCACGACCGCAACCGGCGAGAGCTGCACTACGGCTCGTTCGAGCGCACGCTTCCGCTGCCCAGCGGTGCCAAGGCCGAAGAGGTCCGTGCCACCTACATCAACGGCGTGCTGGAGGTTCGGGTGCCGTATGCCCTCGAGGAGCCGAAGACCACGCGCGTCGCCATCGAGCACAACGGGAGCTGATCGACCGATCCGACGTGGCGGGCGTGGACAGCGACTACGTGCGTGCGACGGCGATCACCCTCGATAGCCAACGCGGTGCCTCGTGGTCTGCCCGGGTGATCGCCGGGGCGCTCACGAGGAGGCGGCGCTCTCGTGGTGGAGGACGTCGTCGAGCGCGCGCCGAGGGGTCGGCGGAAGCGGCGGGTGCTGCCGCTGTGGCCAGCCGATCCGCACCAGGACCTGTGGGCAGGAGTTCTCACCGAGCAGATCGTGCTGGAGCGTACGCCGGGTGGCACCGATCTCGATCGGCTGCGTGTACGGCACCAGGGCCAGCCCCGAGGTGGTGCAGGAGAGCCAGATCGCGTCCAGTGCCTCTCCGGCGCGGAGCCAGGAGCCCCGGTCGTCCGAGGCAGTCGCCAGGACGAGCCACTCCTCGGCCGAGGGGCCGGCCTCGCGGTGGCCGTCGTCGAGGGTGCCGCTCGGGAACCGGGTGAAGGAGGCCGGGTCGCTGTCCGCGGTCAGGAGACTGGACTCCGGGATCCCGTCCTCGCTGCCTCCACGTGTCCATGAGTACAGCTCGGCCAGGTAGTCCTCGTCGGTGCTCTGCCGGGCACGGGCGCCCTCCAGTGCCGCCAGGACGACAGGGCGCAGGTGGTCGGGGACGATGCCGGCCACGACTCCGTACTCACGCACGAGGCCGGAGAGATGGTCGAGGCGCGCGCGAGGCACCGGCCACGACGAGACCTGACGGCGGTCGGTGTGCCGCTGCTCGATGGCGGCGAGCCTGCCGAGGTCGGCGACGTCGGGCTCGCGGCGCGCGAAGGTCACCACCGCGAGGAGATCGGTGCGGCCGCCTTCGGGCGTGCGGCGTACGTCGCAGTGCCAGCCGGTGCCCGCCGCGACCACGACGAGCTCGTGCAGCGCGGCACCGCAGCTCATCACCAGATCGCGCTCGTTCGGGTCGGCGTGGAGGAGCTTGCGATGCGGGTCGGCGCGCAGCACCAGCATCCGATCGCGTACGGCCCATGCCCAGGGCTGGGTGTTGTGCACCGACGGTGCGCGACAGGCCAGCGTCACGATCGCCCGCAGGGTCGCTTCGTCGGGGAGCACCGACATCTCAGGCCACGACCTGCCGCATCACCTGATGGCCCAGGTCGGTGGCCCAGTCACCGGCGCGCGCCTCCTCGTGGCGGCCCAGGGGTCCCTCCGTGCCGCCGACGTAGAAGCTCGTCGAGGGGGCGACGTCGTAGCCGCGGCGGCGGAGCAGGTGGGCGACGTGCCGGGCGGCGGAGCCGGGGAGGTGGCGCATCGCCCGCGCCCGGGTGTCGAACACGGCGATGCGCACCGAGCGCGCGTCCTGGAGGTCGTCGAGCCACTCGCGGACACCGCGGGCCTCGACCTCCGCCGGGGCGCCCCGCAGGACGGCATCGGCGCGGGTGCTCGGCCGGCTCAGGCCCAATGCGTGCGTCGGGGCGCCGATGACGACCAGATCGTGGGTGCGGAGCACGTCGTCGCCGGCTGCCGTCACCGGGATCACCCTGACCTGTACACCGGCGCTGCGCAGACCGTTGGCGACCGAGGTGGCGATGGTCGCGGTGTTGCCGAACATCGACTCGTAGACGACGGCTGCTCGCATCTTGTTCACGTCCTTCCGTCGGCGCCACGCCCCCTGCGTGGTGCCGTTGGCACCACGCTGCGGCCGAAGGTACGTGCCCAGGCAGTGGCACACGTCCCCGACCAGAGGACCTTGGTCCGATGCCATGGCGTCCTGCGGTGCGGAGGCTGGAGGCATGAACACTTCCCATTCCCCGGTAGTGCTCGAGGGGCAGCTGGACACCAGGGTCAGCCGAGCCCTGTGGCTGGTCAAGTGGCTCCTGCTGATCCCGCACTACATCATCCTGTTCTTCCTCTGGATCGCCTTCTCCGTGCTCACCGTCGTCGCCTGGTTCGCGATCCTGTTCACCGCCCGCTATCCGCGGGCGATCTTCGACTTCAACCTCGGCGTCCTGCGCTGGACCTGGCGGGTGGACTACTACGGCTACGCCGCGCTCGGCACCGACGCCTACCCGCCGTTCACGCTCGAGGACGTCCCCGGATACCCGGCACGTCTGCACATCGCCTACCCCGAGCGGCTCTCGCGCGGTCTGGTGCTGGTGAAGTCGTGGCTGCTGGCGATCCCGCACCTGATGCTCCTGAGCTTCTTCCTGGGGGGAGGCCTGTACGTGGCGCAGACCAGCGGCGATCCCGACACCTGGGCCTGGGCCTGGGGGAGCGGGATCATCGGGCTGCTGGTCCTCTTCGCCGGCGTGGCGATGCTCTTCGGGCGCGGCTACCCGCGAGGCATCTTCGACCTCGTCCTCGGGATGGACCGGTGGGCGGCCCGGGTCGGGGCGTACGTCTTCCTGATGACCGACAGCTACCCGCCCTTCCGGCTCGACCAGGGCGGGAGCGACCCGGTCGGGCCCGCGCCGCCGGAACCGTCCGCGCCGACGGGTGAGGCGCTGGTGCCGCAGCCCGTCGAGGACCCGGTCGGAACCGGGCAGCCGTGAGCGCGCTCCCGCGGGTGCGTCGCGGGACCTTGGTCCTCGGCGCACGGGTAAGACGAGCATTGGCGAGCGCCGTCCTCGGTCGTAGGTTGAGCAGGTGACCGAATCTGCAGACCCCGAGAGAGCAGCAGAGCCCATCCGGGTCTTCCTGCTCGACGACCATGAGGTGATCCGCCGCGGGATCAAGGATCTCCTCGAGGACGAGGACGACATCGTCGTCGTGGGCGAGTCCGGGCTCGCCGAGGAGGCCCGGCGCCGGATCCCCGCGCTGCGTCCCCATGTCGCGATCCTCGACGGCCGGCTTCCCGACGGGTCGGGCATCGACGTGTGCCGCGACGTCCGCTCGGTCGACCCCGGCATCGCAGCGCTCATCCTGACCTCGTTCGACGACGACGACGCGCTGTTCTCCGCGATCATGGCGGGCGCGGCCGGCTACCTGCTCAAGCAGATCCGCAGCGCCGACCTCGTCGACACCGTGCGCCAGGTCGCCGCGGGCCGATCGACCCTGGACCCCGCGGTCACCGCACAGGTCCTCGAGCGGATCCGCAGCGGGCCGAAGTCCAACTCGGTCTTCGAGAACCTGACCAACCACGAGCGCCGGATCCTGGAGCTCATCGGCGAGGGCATGACCAACCGGCAGATCGGCAAGGAGATGCATCTGGCGGAGAAGACGGTCAAGAACTACGTCTCCTCCCTGCTCGCCAAGCTGGGCCTGGAGAGCCGGACGCAGGCCGCGATTCTTGTCACCAAGACGTTGCAAGGCTGATACGTTAAGGGGTGTACCACTCATGTGACGTGGAGGGTCGACGTGGGAAGTACGCCACCGCGGCCGCGCCGTTCACCGGATGACACGGCAACGAAGACGCTGAGCAACACACCGCTCGACGAGCTGTTGACCGAAGTGCTCGACCGGGTCACGGTCGCTCGAGACGAGCAGGTGCGGTGGAGACTGCTGCTCGACGCGATCGTCACGATGGGTGCCGGGTTGTCGATCGACGACCTGCTGAACCGGATCGTCGAGGTCGCCAAGGCACTGGCCGGAGCGAGGTACGCGGCTCTCGGGGTCCTGGCCAGCGGTGGCGAGCGGCGGCTGCGGGTGTTCATCAACCGTGGTCTCACCCCCGAGCAGGAGCTCCGGATCGGAGACCTGCCCACCGGTCACGGTCTGCTCGGCCTGCTGATCGACCATCCGGAGCCGGTCCGTCTGCGCGACATCGAGGAGCATCCGGCCTCCTTCGGGTTCCCCGCGCACCATCCGCCGATGCGCTCCTTCCTGGGTGTTCCCGTTCGCATCGGTGAGAAGGTGTTCGGCAACCTGTACCTCACCGAGAAGACCGACGGCGCGGAGTTCACCGACCAGGACGAGAGCATCGTGGTCGCCCTGGCAGCGGCTGCCGGCGTCGCGATCGAGAACGCCCTGCTGGCCGAGGAGGCCGCGCGCCGCGGTCGCTGGCTCGACGCGCGCGCCGAGATCACCAGCGCGCTCATGGGCGATATCGACCGCGGCACCGCCCTTCAGCTCGTGGCGGACCGGGCCCGTGAGATCTCCGGCGCCGACGTCGCCTGGATCGTGACGGGACCCGCCGCCGACCGTCTGCGGGTGGAGGTGGTCTCCGGCACCGAGGTCGACCTCGACGTGCTGAAGCGTGCCCCCCTGCGGGAGTCGATCGCGGGACGGGCGATCCTCGATGGAGTGCCGATGATGGTGGAGGACGTCGCCAGCGCGGCCGCGGGCGGAAGTGCCGCCGCGGTCATCGACATGAGCGACCTCGGCCCCGGTGTGTTCGTGCCGCTGGGACGTACCGACCCGTCGGAGGAGATGAACGCGGTCGGCGTGCTCGCCCTGACCTGGCGGCGGGCGAACGCCGAGCAGGCCCAGAACATCGACCTGGCCGTCGCCGACGCGTTCGCGGGCCAGGTGGCGCTGGCCATCCGGCTGGCCCAGAACCGTGACGAGCGGCAGCGGCTCGCCGTCTACGACGATCGCGACCGGATCGGTCGCGACCTGCACGACATCGTGATCCAGCGGCTCTTCGTCATCGGCCTACGCCTCCAGGGCGGCCTCAACATGGCCGAGAGCCCGAAGCTGCGCGACCGCCTGGACCAGGCGGTCGATGACATCGACGACACCATCCGTGACCTCCGGCGCGCGGTCTTCGAGCTCGGCACTCCCGAGCACGACGGCGACATCCAGTCCCAGGTCACCGACCTGGTGAACCGAGCGGCGGCGTCCCTCAAGTTCCGCCCGAAGCTCGACTTCGACGGCCCGATCCGGCTGCGGACCTCTCCGGAGCTGGCCAAGGACGTCATCGCCGTCCTCGGCGAGGCGCTCTCGAACACGGTCCGTCACGCGCACGCGAGCGCGGTGCACGTGTCGCTCTCCGCCGCCGATGACCTCGTGCTTCGCGTGCGCGACGACGGAGACGGGATTCCGGAGGGCGTGGTGGAGGGCGGTCTCGCGAACATGCGCCACCGCGCCGAGGCTCACGGTGGGCGGTGCACCGTGAAGCCGGCGCCCCCGAAGGGGACCTTGGTGGAGTGGTCGGTCCCTCTGGGCTGACCGCGGCCGGCGGACGGCGGCTCGTGGGACAGTGCTGCCATGGACGTACGCCGCATGATGCCGTCGTGGGCCCGCGGCTACCAGCGGCGCTGGCTGTGGCTCGATCTGCTCGCCGGGGTGACGATCACCGCCTACCTGGTGCCCCAGGTGATGGCGTACGCCGAGCTGGCCGGCCTGCCTCCCGAGACCGGGCTGTGGGCGTGCGTCGGCGCCATGATGGTCTACGGGCTGCTGGGCACCTCCCGGCTGCTCTCGGTCGGCCCGGAGTCGACCACCGCGCTGATGACGGCGGCGGCGATCGGCGCCATCCCGGCGGCGGCCGAGGACCCCGCCTCGTTCGCAGCGACGCTGGCGCTCGTCGTAGCCGCGATCTGCGTGGTGGGCTGGTTCCTGCGGGTCTCGGTGCTGGCCGAGCTCTTCTCGCGGCCGGTGCTGGTCGGCTACATGGCGGGGATCGCGGTGCTCATGGTCGTCTCCCAGCTCGACAACCTCACCGGCGTCACGGTCACCGGCGACGGGGTGCTGGCGGAGGTGGGCAGCTTCATCGGCAACCTCGACCAGGTCCACGTCCCCACGCTGCTGCTCGGTGGCGGTGCGGCCGCCGCGATGATCGTCGGCTCCCTGCTCGCCCCGCGTGCCCCGGTCGCGCTGATCGGCATGCTTGCCGCCACCGCGCTGGTGGCGCTGCTCGGAGACGACTCCGGGCTGCGGCTGGTCGGCGAGATCCCGAGCCGGCCCCCGGCCCC
Source organism: Nocardioides sp. NPDC059952 (assembly GCF_042730435.1). Lineage (NCBI taxonomy): Bacteria > Bacillati > Actinomycetota > Actinomycetes > Propionibacteriales > Nocardioidaceae > Nocardioides > Nocardioides sp. NPDC059952. Next base: position 50,416 of record NZ_JBHWLY010000002.1, read on the forward strand.
GGGCCTGCCGGCACTCGACCCGGGCGCCATCGTCTCGATGCTCGGCCCGGCGCTCGGCGTCGCCTTCGTGGGCTACACCGACAACATCCTCACCGGCCGCGCCTTCGCCCGCCGCAGCGAACGCGTCGACGCTCGCCGGGAGCTGCTCGCCCTGGGCGGGGCCAACCTCGGCTCGGCGCTCGTGCACGGGTTCCCGGTCAGCAGCAGCGGCAGCAGGACCGCCATCGGCCACGCCGTGGGCGGGCGCACCCAGCTGACCTCGTACGTCGCCGCGGCCACCACGGTGGCCGCGGTGCTGCTCCTGGCGCCGGTCCTGGAGGCCTTTCCCGAGGCCGCGCTCGGTGCCGTGGTGGTCTATGCCGCCACCAAGCTGGTCGAGGTGGGGGAGCTGCGCCGCTTCGCCCGGTTCCGGCGCAGCGAGCTGGTCCTCGCTCTGGTCACGACGGTGGCCGTGCTCGCCGCCGGCGTGATGTGGGGCGTGCTGATCGCGGTCGGGCTCTCGGTGCTCGACCTGCTGCGCCGGGTCGCGCATCCGCACGACGCGGTCCTCGGTCACGTCCCAGGGCTGGCGGGGATGCACGACGTGGACGACTACCCCGACGCGGAGGAGGTGCCCGGCCTGCTCGTCTACCGCTACGACTCGCCGCTCTTCTTCGCCAACGCCGAGGACTTCCGCACCCGGGCGCTCGCCGCGGTCGATGATGCCGAGTGGCCGGTGGAGTGGTTCCTGCTGAACGCCGAGGCGAACACCGAGGTCGACGTCACCGCCGTCGACGCGCTGGAGGCGCTGCGCACGGCGCTGAGCGAGCGGGGCATCGTCCTCGCGATCGCCAGGATCAAGCAGGACCTGCGCGACTCGCTGGCTCCATCCGGCATCCTGGACAGAATCGGTGCGGATCACCTCTTCCCGACGCTCCCGACCGCGGTCGAGGCCTTCCGGCAGCGCGACCGGTGAGTGCGGACCAAGGTCCCCGGGATCGACCTCCGACGTCCCTGCCACCTGGCGTCCTGGCGGATGAGAGTGGGCTCGGGGGACGGCGGGGTGCGTCGCGCCCGTGAGGAGACGACATGAGCGAGAACGACCCGATCCTGGTGGGCGTCGACGGGGGAGTGGGCGGACGGGCGGCGATCGCCTACGCCGCGGCTGAGGCGGGCCTGGACGACGCCGATCTGTGGCTCGTCCACGTGACCCCGTCCGAGCCGACCTATCCCTACTCCTGGATCGGAGGCGACCTCCGCGCAGCGGCGGACGCGCTGTTGAAGAAGGCCACCGAGGAGGCGGTCGCCTATGTCGGCGCAGAGCGGGTGACGGCCACCCTCCTGCAGGGCTCCGCGGTCCCCGGTCTGGTTCATTGCGCTGCCGCCGCGCGGCTGGTGGTGCTCGGTGATGATCGTCGGCAGGGCCTGGAGCGCATCATGACCGGGTCGGTCACGAACCGGGTCGCTGGCCATGCGCCGGCCCCGGTCGTCGTGGTGCCGAGTGGCTGGTCGCCCGACGATCCGAGTCGCCGGGTGGTCGTCGCGGTCAAGGACTGCGCGAGCTCGGTGGGGCTGCTCGCCCGGGCGCTGAAGCACGCGGCGGACCGGGCCGCGGAGCTGGTCGTGCTCCACGCCTGGCAGCTGGACACCGTCTACGACGACATGACTGTGGCCCATCTGGACATGAGCGACTGGGAGAACGCCACCCGTCTCACCCTGGACGACGCCCTGGGGCGCGCCCGTCGTCGGGTCCCGCACGCCTCGGACGTGGCGGTCCGGATCGAGGTTCGCCACGGCCAGCCGGCCAGGAAGATCACCGAGGAGACCAGGAACGCCGACCTCCTGGTCATCGATCGACGCCGCCACTCCTTCCCCCTGGGCCGCCTGGGCAACACGGGGCGTGCGGTCATCCGCGAGAGCCGCTGCCCGGTCGAGATCCATCCTCCGTCCCCCGATGTGCTCATGGTCGACGACCTCGTCCTCGAGCGCGAGGGTCGACTCGAGAGGGCCGGCCCGGCCCGCGCCGGCTGAGCGGCGGGCCGAGCCGTGGCGGTCAGCGTGGTCCGGTGATCTCCCGGGCTCGCAGCGTCGCCATGCGCCGCTCGTAGTCGTCCTCGTCGATCTCGCCACGCGCCAGACGCATCGCGAGCACGTCTTCGGGCGTGCTCGGCGCTCCGGTGGGCAGCGGCTCGTCGCGGAGGAGCCTGCGACCGACCACGACGGCCGAGGCGATGATCAGACCCCAGAACAGGATCATGCTGATGGTCATCAGGGCATAGGCCCAGCCGCTCATCCCCGAGCCGTACCAGTACATCATCGCGAGCTCCTTCATCGTTCGCCGAACCGCATGCCCCGACAGTGCGCCGGGCGATGGAGGCGCAGCGAGTGGCCAACGACTGCCGGTGTCGGGGCCTTGGTCCCGGACCGGGAGGAATCGTGGCCCCTCCGCCCGGCCCCGGCCTACCGGGAAAGTGAGCTCATGAGACGTTGGGTGTGGGCCGCTGTGCTGGGCATGGTGGTCGGCTGCGGTGTGGCCGCGCTCATGGCATGGTCGGTGCCCATGACGGTCGGGTGGTGGGCGGGCGGGAGCTTCATCACCTTCACGATGCTGATGTGCCTCGGGCCCGAGGAGAAGTCGATCCGGTGGCCTGTCCTGCTCAGCAGAAGCCTGCTGTGGCCGAGCGCGGCGCTGGCCGCCGCAGGGCTCGTCCTCGCGCTCGGTCTGACCAGCGCGCTGTTGGTGATCACGGCGGGGCTGGCCTCTGTCTGGGAACTGGGGTGGCTCGGTCGGCCGCCGCGCACGGAACGACCGCTGAAGAGCCGCGACCGGCTCGGCAGGCGGAGGGCGTACGCAGGAACGGCGGCAGCAGCCATCGGACCGGAGGCGGTCGACCCGGTCGACCCGGTCGAGGCCGTCTTGGCGGTCACCGACGGGCTGACCGACACGGACCTGTGCAGGGCCTGGCGATCCAGCTACGTCGCCCTCGACCGGGTCACGGACCTGAGTGCGAAGCTGCGCGCGGTCGAGATCCGCGAGGTGCTTCTCGATGAGCTCGAGCGGCGCGACGCGTCGGGACTGGAGGCGTGGTTCCGCTCCGGTGCCCGGGCGGCAGGTGGGCCGGAGCGCTACCTCCGGGGCGCGACGCCGGGCAGCGACGAAGCACGCACCGAGCCTCGGTCCTGAGGACCTTGGACCCGACCTGCCCGACCTACGTCCCTGGCACCGCGCGCATGGGCGGGATTCGCTGGAGACCACTGGAGCGATCACGCGATCTCGCGATGGAGGGACATATATATGACCGCGACCTCGAGTCCGGGCTGGCCGACCACTGTGAATGGGGAGCCCTCGAGTCGACCGGCCCGTCCGCCGCTTCCGCTGGAACCGAGGGTCGTGGTCGGCGTGGACGGCTCCGAGTCCAACCGGGCCGCGGTGGCCTACGCGATCGCGGAGGTGGCCGCCTCTGGCCGGCCGCTCGTGCCGATCGGGGCCGTTCGGCATCCGGTGCGGCACCAGGACGGCGCCGTTGACGGGCGCCTCTGGCCCGTGCTGAGGCGGATCGAGCGCCAGGTCGAGGCTGCAGATGCCGACGTCCGGACGGTGTCGCTGATCGAGTTCGACCACCCGGTGCCGGCCCTGCTCGGATACGCGGACGTGGAAGATCTGCTGGTCGTCGGCAAGCGTGGCCTCGGCGGCTCTCGTCGGTTCCAGGTCGGATCGACGGCGATGAGAGTCGCCGGACGGGCCCTCGGGACGGTGGTGGTCGTGCCGCCAGGGTGGGGCCCTGCGGATCACCTCGGGGAACCGGTCGTCGTCGGCGTGGACCCGGACGGTCTCCATGAGCCGGTGCTGCGCGCCGCGTTCGAGCGCGCCTGCCGCGACCGGGTCGAGCTGGTGGTGATGCACTCGGTCAACCTGCATCCCGTGCTCGTCTGGGACCCGACCGTCAACGCACCGCTCGTACGAGACGGACAGGAACGCAGCAGCATGGACCTCGAGGCGGCGATCAAGCCGTTGCGCGAGGAGTATCCGCAGGTCCAGGTCACGATCGAGCGCGACCGCGGCCACGCCGCCAGCATCATCTCGGCCCGGTCGATCGGCGCTCAGCTGGTCGTGCTCGGACGACGCCATGACGCACGTGGCACCTGGGGTCTCGGTCCGGTCGCGCGCGAGGTGATCCACAGCGCAGAGGTGCCTGTCGCGGTAGTGCCCTGTCACTCCGACCCAGCCGACCGAGATGGTTGAGCCGATGACCTGGAGCGCTGCGATGACGGGCTAGGGAGACCGGCCGAAGAGCCTCCGGGAGCCGACCACAGGGGGTGTGGGCCGGACCCGGGGAAGACGCCCGGTAGGGGCTGGTTACGCATCAGGCCCCTACCGGGCGGTTGGCCGGGTCCTACCGGAGGTGAGGCACGCGTGGGGGCCGACCGTCCTGACCTGCCGGGGACGAAGGACCTGCCCTGGGCGGACCCCGTTCCCTCGCCGCGACGGCTTCGGCGGCGGTTGGCTGAAGGCGTCCGGCCAGCACGGGCCGGCGAGACCCAGGGAGGACTCATGACCTCAATCTCGACGCCCGGCTCGGCCACAACGCTGCCCGGGCACTACCCGATGCCCGCGGCACGGTTGCTGGCCGTGCTGAGGATCGCCTTCGGACTCACCTTCTTGTGGGCCTTCTTCGACAAGCTGCTCGCGCTGGGCTTCCACACCGGCGCGATCACCGACGACGCGGGCACCCGCACCGGCATCGACTTCTTCGCCGAGGGCCAGGCCTGGGTCAACGGAGGCAGCCCGACCGAGGGCTACCTCTCGAACGTGCCCGAGCACAACTGGCTGCAGGGCATGTGGAACGACATGGCGGGTGTGTGGTGGGTCGACTGGCTGTTCATGATCGGCCTGCTGGGGGTCGGACTCACCCTCACGTTCGGGATCGGCATGCGGATCGGCGCCATCGCCGGCGCGACCATGTACACGCTGATGTGGCTCTCCAGCTTCCCGCTGGAGAACAACCCGATCATCGACGACCACCTGCTCGGTGCCCTGACCGTCGGCGTGCTGGCGCTGACGTACGCCGGTGACACCTGGGGCTTCGGCAAGCAGTGGGCACGCGTGCCGGTCGTGATGCACCACGGATGGCTGCGATGACGGCCGGATCATGAGCCACCTGCGTACCTTCGGCGAGATCGGCATCGATGACGTCGCCCTGGTCGGCGGCAAGAACGCCTCGTTGGGCGAGATGTATCGCCGCCTCCATGATCGCGACATCCGTGTGCCCGACGGGTTCGCCGTCACAGCCGACGGCTATCGCCACGTCCTGCGTGAGTCGGGCATCGACTCCTCGCTGGAGACGGTCTTCGACGGTCTCGACGTCGACGACCGCAAGGACCTCGCCGAGCGGTCGGCCCGAGCCCGCGGCCTGCTCCTCGACGCGGAGCTTCCCCCGGACCTGGCCGAGGAGATCGTGGCGGGATACCAGGCGCTGCAACAGGAGTACGGGCGTGACGTCGCACTCGCCGTCCGCTCCTCGGCGACCGCCGAGGACCTGCCCGACGCGAGCTTCGCCGGCCAGCACGAGTCCTTCCTCCACGTCCAGGGGGAGGAAGCGCTGCTCGACGCCGTACGCCGCTGCTTCGCCTCGCTCTTCACCGACCGGGCGGTCGACTATCGCGCGCGGCACGGTTACGACCAGCTGTCGGTGGCGCTCTCGGTCGGGGTGATGAAGATGGTGCGCTCCGACCTGGCCTGCTCGGGAGTCTCGTTCACGCTCGACACGGAGTCGGGATTCAGGGACGTCGTGTTCGTGACCGGCTCCTACGGCCTGGGGGAGAACGTCGTCCAGGGCCTGGTCGAGCCCGACGAGTTCTACGTGCACAAGCCGACGTACGCCGCCGGCCACCGCGCCGTGCTGAGCCGTCATCTCGGCAGCAAGGCGGTGCGCATGGTGCTGGGTGAGACCGAGCCGGTGCGCGAGGAGCCCACGCCGCCACGCGAGCGCGACCGTTTCTGCCTCTCCGACGAGGAGGTGCTCGAGCTGGCCGGCGCGGCGATGACCATCGAGCGCCACTACGGCAGACCGATGGACATCGAATGGGCCAAGGACGGCACCGACGGGCTGCTGTACGTCGTCCAGGCGCGGCCCGAGACGGTCGCCGCCAGGAGACGACCGGCAGCCACGACCCGCTACGTCATCGAGGCGCACGGCGACCTGCTCACCACCGGCCGCGCGGTCGGCGCCAAGGTCGCGGCCGGACCGGCCCGGATCGTGCACGACATCGGGGAGGACAAGGTCTTCGCGCCCGGCGACGTGCTGGTCGCACCCAGCACCAGCCCTGACTGGGAGCCGCTGATGAAGATCGCCTCGGCGGTCGTCACCGAGCACGGCGGGCGCACCTGTCACGCAGCGATCGTCGCCCGCGAGCTCGGCATCCCGGCCGTGGTCGGGACCGGAGACGCGACCAGCACGATCGCAGACGGCGAGAGGATCACCGTCTCGTGCGCAGAGGGGGACGATGGCCATGTCTACCGAGGTCGGGCGGACTTCCACACGGTCGAGGTGGCCGGCGACCTGACGTCACGTCCGCGTACGCAGGTCATGGTCAACCTCGGGAACCCCGGGATCGCGTTCGAGTCCTCCTTCCTGCCCAACGACGGGGTAGGGCTGGCCCGGATGGAGTTCGTCCTCGCCGAGCACGTCCGGGTGCACCCGCTCGCCGCGCTCCATCCCGAGCGCATCGCGGACGACCGCCAGCGGGCGGAGGTCGAGCGGCTCGTCGGCGAGGACGGTGCGGCGTACGTCATCGAGAGGCTCGCCGAGGGGATCGGCACGATCGCGGCCGCGTTCCACCCCAAGCCCGTCGTCGTGCGGCTCTCCGATTTCAAGACCAACGAGTACGCCGCGCTCCTCGGCGGCGCTGCCTTCGAGCCGGCCGAGGCCAACCCGATGCTCGGCTTCCGGGGCGCGGCTCGCTACGCACACCCCGCCTACACCGAGGGCTTCGCCCTCGAGTGCGCCGCGCTGCGCCGGGTGCGCGAGACGATGGGGCTGGAGAACGTCGTCGTCATGGTGCCGTTCGTGCGTCGCCTCGACGAGGCCGACCGTGTGCTGGCCCGGATGGCGGAGCTCGGGCTGCGCCGTGGCGAGCACGGGCTGAAGGTCTACGCGATGTGCGAGATCCCGGCCAACGTCGTCCTGGTCGACGACTTCGCGCAGCGGTTCGACGGGTTCTCGATCGGCAGCAACGACCTCACGCAGCTCACCCTCGGGGTCGACCGGGACAGCGAGCTGGTCGACTTCGACTACGACGAGCGTGACCCGGCGGTGCAGAGGATGATCGGCCTCGCCGTCGAGGGCTGTCGCCGCAACGGCATCCACTCCGGCATCTGCGGCCAAGCGCCCTCTGACCACCCCGAGGTCGTGCGTGTGCTGGTCGGGCTCGGGATCGACTCGATCAGCGTCACCCCGGACTCTGTCGTCGCCGTCACCCGGACCGTCCTGGCCGCTGAGGGCTGAGCGATGGCCGAGGACGTGCTGCTGCGTGACGGCACCATCGCCCACGTCCGCGACGTCGACGTCAACGACCGCGACGCCCTGATCGCGCTCCACAACGGTCTCTCCGACCGCGGTCGCTATCTGCGGTTCTTCCACCTCGGCCGCACCGACGCCTCGCGCTTCGTCGACGACCTGATGTCGGGACTGGCCGCGGGGGAGGCGGTCGCCGAGCTGGCGGTCGTCGAGGACCGGGTGGTCGCGCTCGCCAGCGGGCTGAGCGTGCGCGACAGCGAGGCCGAGCTGGCGGTCGTCGTCGCCGACCACTACGCAGGGCGGGGTCTGGCGACCCTGGTGCTCGAGCACCTCGCGCTGGCCGCGCGCCGGGCCGGCGTCTCCACGTTCGTGGCCTATGTCCTGGCCCAGGACGCCTCTGCGTTCGACGTCCTGCGTCATTCCGGCTTCGTGCTCGCCGCGACGCCGCACCGCGAGACCGTGGAGGTGCGGTTCCCGGTCTGGCCGATGGAAGGCGTGATCGCGGCGGCGACAGCGCGAGAGATGAGCGCCGACGCCTCCTCCGTCCGGGGGCTGCTGAGGCCACGGTCGGTGGCCGTGGTCGGAGCCAGCAGGCGGGAGAACCATCCCGGACACCTGGTTGTGCAGAACCTGCTGCAGGCGGGCTTCACCGGGAGCATCTACCCCGTCAACCCGCACCGCGAGACGATCCTCGGTCTGGCCTGCGCCTCCTCGGTCCGCCAGATCGCCGAGGTGGTCGATCTGGCGGTGATCGCCGTGCCCGCCGCCGAGGTCGTCGAGGTGGTCCACGAGTGCGCGCGAAGCGGCGTCCGCGACCTGGTGATCCTTGCCGACGGCTTCGCGGAGTCGGGCCCGGAGGGAGCCAGGCTGCAGGACGAGGTGCTGGCCACGGCCCGGTCCGCGAACATGCGCCTGGTCGGCCCCAACTGCCTGGGCATCGCCAACACCGACCCGGAGGTACGCCTGGATGCGACCTTCTCCGCCACGCCGCTGCATCGCGGTCGGATCGCGATGATGACCCAGTCCGGTGCCGTCGGCATCGCCGCGCTGCGTCGGGCGGCGGATCTCGGTGTCGGCCTCTCGTGCTTCATCTCGGCGGGGAACAAGGCAGACGTGAGTGGTAACGACCTGCTCATGTACGCGGCCGAGGACGACGCCACCGACGTGGTCGCGCTCTGCCTGGAGTCCTTCGGGAATCCGCGCAAGTTCTCCCGGGTCGCCAGGTTGCTGTCCCGGCACAAGCCGATCGTCGCGCTCGTCGGGGGGAGCGGCGATGCGGCAGCCGGCGACGCCGCGGTGGCCGCGCTCTTCCGCCAGTGCGGGGTGATCCGTGTCGCGGGGTTGGAGCAGCTGCTGCAGACCTCGAGCGTCCTGGCGAACCAGCCCCTGCCGCTGGGAGGCCGGGTCGGCATCGTGAGCAACGCCGGTGGCCCCGCGGTGCTCGCCGCCGACGCCTGCTTGGTCGAGGGGTTGCGTCCGGTGACGTTGAGCGAGCCGATGGTCGCCCGGATCCGGGAGATCGTCCCGGGGGGCGCCGTCGGTACGCACCCCCGTCGACCTCGGCTCCGGGGTCACCTCCGAGGAGTACGCAGAGGTGCTGGCCACCCTCGGGCACAGCGGGGAGGTGGACATGCTGATCGCCCTGCACACCCCGCTGCCCGCGCTGAGCGACGCAGCCTTCGAGCGGGCGGTGCGGACGGCGTGCCGGGGGCTGAACTCGACCGGTCCGGGACAGCGTGTCCCGGTGGCCACGGTCGGGGTGATGCTCGGGCGCATCGGTGCCACCCGGCCGGTCAGCGCCGGTCGGCATCGGGTGCCGATGTTCTGGTTCCCCGAGGACGCCGCTCGGGCGCTCGCCCCCATCGCCCGCCATGCCGAATGGCGGGCCACCCCACCCGGCCGGCCGGCGTCCGTCGACGGCGCGGACCGAGCCGCGGCCAGGGCGGTCGTGCGAGAGGTCCTGGCCGACTCCCCGACCAGCCGGTCGCTCTCGCCGCCCGAGGTGGAGCGGCTGCTGGGGGCGTACGGGATCGAGGTCGTGCCGGGCGCCCTGGCCGACGGGGTCGAGGAGGCGGTCGAGGCCGCCGACCGGCTGGGCTTCCCGGTCGTGATGAAGCTCGCCGACCCCGACATCGTCCATCGCACGGATCTGGGTGGGGTACGCCTCGACATCACCGACCCCGACGGTGCCCGCGCAGCGGCGCGAGAGCTGCTGGAGATCCCGACGGGGCGGCCGGGCCTCCTGGTGCAGCGCCAGGCCCGGCCGGGACCCGAGCTGATCGTGGGTGTCGCCCAGGACGAGGTGTTCGGGCCGTTGGTGACGTGCAGCTACGGCGGGATGGCGACCGAGCTGATCGGCGACCGGTCGTACCGGCTGGCGCCGCTGAGCGAGACCGATGCCGCCTCGGCGCTCAGAGAGCTGCGCACAGCGCCGTTGCTGTTCGGGCACCGCGGCGCCCCCGAAGCCGACGTCGCCGCCGTGGAGAACCTGCTGATCTGCCTCGGCCGCCTCGCCGACGACCTACCTCAGGTCGCCGAGGTCGATCTCGATCCCGTCATCGTGCACGAGCACGGCCTGGCGGTCCTCGACGCGAAGGTCCTGCTGGCCACGGGGCACCACGGCGTCGGCTGAGCGGACCTGGCCCATGTCGGCTCATGCCGGTCCCGGACCGACCAAAGGCCTTTGGTTCGGGCCGACGGTCCCTGTCCGCCGATCACCTCGCTCCCCAAGGCTTGGAGTCATGAGCGAGAGCAGGGATCTGATCCTCGCGGGGGTCGACGGCACCGATGGCGGGCTGGCCGCCGCTCGCTACGCCGCCACGGAGGCGGCCCGGGCCGGCGTCGCGCTGCACCTCGTCTATGTGGTCGACCCGTATGCACCGCCGCTGCCGACCTGGCCGCCGGCGCCCAGGGACCCGGACTCGAGGATGGGCAAGCTGGGGCGAGCGATCCTTGCCGAGGCGGAGGACGCCGTCGCGGACAGCGGCGCGGTGGTGAGCACCTACCTGCTGCTCGGCCGCCCGGCGTCGGTGCTGGTCAAGGCGGCCGCCAAGGCGCGCCTGCTCGTGCTCGGTGACCAGAGACGCAGCATGTTCGACCGGCTCATCACCTCCTCGATCCTCGGCCCTGTCGCGGCACACTCGGCCGTACCGATGGTCGTCGTCCCCTCCGCCTGGTCGGGAGAGGACGGACCTCGCAACATCGTCATCGGCATCCAGGACGCCACCACCTCCGTCGCCCTGGTACGCCGCGGTCTGGAGGTGGCGGCTGCACGCGGGGCCCGGCTACGGCTGCTGCACGCCTGGCACACGTTCGGTGCGTACCAGGACTACCTCACCGTCGGGAGCGAGGAGCGGGCGTGGACCGACCGGGCCGAGCGCGAGCTGACCGCGACCCTCGAGGCCGCCCGGAGCACCTCGGACCCGTCGACCGCCCGGGTGGACGCACGGATCGAGGTGGTGCACGCCCAGGCGGCGTACGCCCTGGTCGAGGCGTCCCGGCATGCCGGGCTGCTGATCCTGGGCAGGGGCCGGCACCTCCTCGGCCTGGGGCAGCTGGGCGGAACCTCCCGGGCGGTGCTTCGGGAGAGCAGCTGCCCGGTCGAGATCAACACACACGTGGCCCCGGCGTTCGAGGGGGGCGCCGGGGCCGCCGAGGCCACTGTGGGCCTCGGCACGACAGCCGACGAGCCGGCCCCCTCCGGACGACCGTGATGAAGGAGCAGAGGATGTACCTGGCAGCACGATGGTTTCCGGGACACCTGACCACGATCGACCGCGACGAGTGCCTGGAGCTGCTCGAGCGCAGCGAGGTCGGACGGGTCGCCTTCGGCGACTCGGAGGGACCGATGGTCCTACCGGTCAACCACGTCATGGTCGGAGAGCGGATCGTGTTCCGCACCGCCCCGCACACGGCCATGGCGGACCATGTCGGGACCGGACCGGTGTCGTATCAGATCGACGAGTTCGACTCCTACACCTCTTCGGGCTGGAGCGTCCTGGTGCGGGGGACCGCGGAGTTCGTCGACGGCGTCTGGCTGACCGCGCACGACCTCAAGCCGGAGCCGTGGGCCGACGGCCGGCGGACGCTGTTCGTCTGCATCACCCCGAGCCAGATCACCGGCCGGCGCGTGGTGCCGGTCTGAGGAGTCGAGATGACGTACGAAACCATCATCCCCGTGGGCGCTGTCCTGGTCGGCGTCGAGAGCTGGCCGGCAGCGGCCGAGAGCGTGTCCTGGGCTGCCGAGCAGGCGTTCCGGGACGGACGCGACCTGTGCCTGCTCCATGTCGTGTCCGCCACGACCCTGGACACCCCGCCCGGGTTCCGGGCGGGTGGTCCCTCGGAGCCCGAGCAGGACTACGGGGCGACCGTGCTGGACAGGGTGAGGAGCTACGCCGAGCTTCGCCTCGACGAGCTCTCCAGGGCCACGACGTTCATCGGCCACCGGCGTCCGGTGGTGAGCATCGTGCTGGAGATCGGGTCCGCGGCCCGTGCGCTGGACGAAGGTTCCAGGAACGCGTCGCTCCTCGTGCTCGGATCGCGGGGGAGAGGGCCGATCCGCAGCCGCATCCTCGGCTCGGTCAGCAGGTCCACTGTCAAGGACGCACGGTGTCCGGTGGTCGTGCTGCGCCCGGGTGGGGGAGCCGTGGGCCGAGGGGTGATCGTCGGCATCGACGGGACCGCCGACTCGGCGCCCGCCCTGGAGTTCGGCTTCGCTCAGGCAGCCCTGCGGAACCTGCCGATCACCGTGCTGTACTGCTACCGCCTCCACGGCGCCGACCGTCGCGACGAGTACCGGCTGCTGGCAGCGGAGTGCGTGGCAGGACTGCGGGAGCGCTTTCCGGACATGCACCCGCGCCTGCGGATCGAGTCGGGAAGCCTGGCGCACGCGCTCGCGGAGCAGTCCCAGACCATGCACATGGTCGTGGTCGGCGGGAACGGAGGCGTGGCCAGCCACCTCCTGGACCACGCGCACAGCGTCGTCGCTGTGGTCCCCTCGGCGCTCTCCCGCGCCGACACGTCGCCTCCGGCGACCGCGGTGTGAGCGCGGTGTGAGCGCGGTGTGAGCGCCGGACGACGGCGCGGCTCTCGGTGTGGGCTCAGCGGCGGCCGGCCAGCGCGCGCCGGAGCCTGGCGATCGGGCCCGGGCTGTCGATCCCGACCGCGCCCACCTCGTTGCCGTCTCGCCGGTAGAGGATGAACCCGTCCTCGCGCTCCTCCTCCTCGGCTGCCGTGGTCTCGCCGACGACCTGGATCCGGCGACCGTGCCAGGTCGACCAGGCGAACGGGACGGAGGCGAAGACCTCGCCTGCTCCGGCGGCGTTCGCCCCGGCGACCCGACCCTGCTCTCCGGCGGCGGTCCAGTGCTCGCTGCGCTCGCCGTCGACGCACGCCACGTCACCTGCGGCCCAGACCCCGGGCGCGCCGGTGGCGAGCCGGCGGTCGCAGAGGACTCCGCCGGTGCGGTCGTCCAGGGCGACGCCGCTCCCGGCGAGCCACGCCGTCGCCGGACGGGCGCCGATGCCCAGGACCACGGCATCGGCGGCGAGGGTCTCACCGGTGCTCAGCTCGATCTTCTCGATGCCGCGGTCCGAGCTGCGTACGCCGGAGACGGTGGTCCTGGTGAGCAGCCTGACGCCGGCGTCGGCGTGGAGCTGCATCAGCCGCGCGGCGCCGAGCGGGCCGACCGCGCGCTCCAGCGGGCGGCTGCTCGCCTCGACGACGGTGACCTCGATGCCGCGGGCGCGGGCGCTCGAGGCGATCTCGGAGCCGATGAACCCGGCGCCGACGATCACCACGTGGCGCGCGCGGGCCAGCGAGTCCCTGACGGCCAGTGCGTCGTCGTAGCGCCGGAGCACGTGCACGTTGGGCAGCCCTGTCAGCCCCGGCAGGGTGGTGGCGGTGCTGCCGGTGGCGATCACGAGCGCGTCGTAGCCGAGCTCTCCGGCGCTGGTGGCCACCGTGCGCCGCTCGGTGTCGAGGCCGTGGGCCCGCACCCCGGAGAGGTGGTGCACCCGCAGCTCCTCGAGCACCTCGCTCGAGCGCAGCACCGGCACGCCGGGCTCCTCCTCGCCGGAGAGAACCGCCTTCGACAGCGGCGGTCTGTCATACGGCGGGTGGCGCTCGTCGCCGACCATCGTGATCGGCCCGGACCAGCCGGCCTGACGCGCGCCCTCGACGGCGCGGAGCCCGGCCAGGCCGGCCCCGACGACCAGGAGATGACGGTCGTGGAGAGAGGACATGCTCACCCCCGGAGACGGAGCGCGGAGACCGGGCAGGAGTCGATGGCGGCCCGGACGTACCCGCGGTCGGCGTCGGGCACCTCGTCGGTGAGGACCTCGACGAGGCCGTCGTCGCCGATCTGGAAGTAGGTGTCGGCCTGGGTCTCGCACATGCCGATGCCCTCGCACACCGTCTTGTCCGCTTCGATGGCACTCATCGCGCGACCTCCTTCAGGTCGTGGTCCGTCAGCGGGACGAAGTCGACCTTCTCGCGTACGCCGCAGTCCGGGCAGCACCAGTCGTCGGGGATGTCTCGCCAGGCGGTGCCGGCCGCGAAGCCCTCGAGCTCGTTGCCCACCGCGACCTCGTAGACGTAGCCGCAGCCCGGGCACCGGCCGGCGGCGACCTCGTCGTGGAAGGTCTGCCGGGTGACGTCGTCGACGTCCTCGTGCGTCGGCTCGGCGGCCGGGGGCGGGAACGTGGCGAGCAGCTTGTCGAGCCGTCCGGGACGTACGTTGGCCAGCCGTACGTCGCCGTCGAAGTGCGCGACCACGCGCTTGTCCATCACCCGGCGCCACAGCGGCGGGACCAGGGCCAGCACGATCATCCCGGCATAGCCGGTCGGCAGTGCCGGGGACTCCCGGTAGTCACGCAGGGTCTGGTAGCGCCGGGTCGGGTTGGCATGGTGGTCGCTGTGCCGCTGCAGGTGGTAGAGGAGCACGTTGGTGGCGATGTTGTTCGAGTTCCACGAGTGCATCGGCAGCACCCGCTCGTAGCGCCCCGACGTGGTCTTCTGCCGCAGCATCCCGTAGTGCTCCAGGTAGTTGACGACCTCCAGCAGGGAGAACCCGATGACGGCCTGGAGGACGAGGTAGGGCAGGATCCCGACGCCCAGCCACAGCGTCATGGCGGTCCACAGGGCCACGCTCATCAGCCAGGCGTTGAGCACGTCGTTGCCGAGGTGGAACGGGTGGGTGCCCTTGCGCCGGTAGCGCTTGGCCTCCAGGCCCCAGGCACTCTTGAGCGAGCCGAAGACCGTGCGGAACCAGAACCCGTAGAGGGTCTCGCCCATCCGGGAGGAGGCCGGGTCCTCGGGGGTCGCGACGCGTACGTGGTGGCCGCGGTTGTGCTCGATGTAGAAGTGACCGTAGAAGCTCTGCGCGAGCGCGATCTTGGACAGCCAGCGCTCGTGGCTCTCCTTCTTGTGGCCGAGCTCGTGGGCGGTGTTGATGCCGATGCCGCCGATGAACCCGATGGTGAGGGCCAGGCCGATCTTGTGCGCCAACGGCCAGTCCTGGATCGCGATCAGGTACATCGCGAAGGCGAACCCGGCGTACTGGATCGGGAGGAACGCGAAGGTGATGTAGCGGTAGTACCTGTCCTCCTCGAGCTCCTCGATGACGTCGTCGGGCGGGTTGGAGCGGTCCAGGCCCGCCGCGAAGTCGATGGCCGGGACGAGTCCCAGGACCACGATCGGACCCGTCCACAGGAACACGCCCCACCCCGTCAGGGCGTAGCCGCCCACGGCGATGAAGGCGAAGGACGGGACCACGAGTCCGAGGAGCCACAGGTAGCGCTTCCGGTCCCGCCACCTCTCGGTGGAGCCCCTGTCGACGGTGCCGCTGGCGTCGAGTGTCATCTGCTGCCTCCTGTGAGGTCGGTTACGTCTCCTGTCAGAATGGACGTAGGCAGCAGGGAAGTCTCTGGCCGATCAGGCCGAATCGGTCACGGATTACTGTGTTTTTTCACAGTCATGGCCGCAGGAAGGCGTCGTGGTAGTCGAGCGCCAGCAGCAGGTCACCGGCCCGCTCGCGCAGCGGGTGGCCCAGGAGCCCCTCGGCCTGGGCGAGGCGGTAGCGGATGGTGTTCTTGTGGATGCCGAGCCGTTCGGCGAGCCGGTCCGCGGTCTCGGCGGAGGTGAGCACCTCCCGCACGGTCTCGCGCAGCCGGTCGTGATGGGCGTCGCCCAGGCCGCGCAGCGTCGTCCGGGTGAACCGCTCGGCGGCCGCGGGGTCGTGCGCGATGAGCACCAGCGCGGCCACGTCGCCGTAGGCGGTCACCGCCTCCTGGCGCCCTCGCGCCAGCGCGACCCGCTGGGCCGCCCGGGCGTCCCGGTGCGCGGCGACGAAGCCGTCCAGACCGCCTCCACCGACACCGACGGTCACCCGGACGGCGGCGGGATCGATGCCCGTCCCGTCGATGGTCTCGCGCCGTTCACCCATGGCGAGCCAGGCCCACACCTCCCGGCCGCCGGGGCGCACCAGCACAGAACGGGGGTGGCCCGCGCCGCGGGCGACAGCGCCGAGCGCCGGCTCGAGCTGCTCGATGGCATCGGCGGTGAGCGCGTGCGCGACCAGCGCGACGTGACCGGGGATCTGGACCGGATGGCCGTCGAGGGCGGCGGACAGCTCGGCGGGGGAGACGCTGCGGTCGCCCAGCGCCTGCGAGACCACCTCGAAGCGGCGGGCGTCCCCACGCTGCCGGATCCGGTCCATCTCGGTCTGGTGCAGCAGCACCGACTGCTCGACCGAGGAGCCGAACCACGCGGTCGCCTTCGTCCAGAACCAGACCAGCAGGCCCGCGCGGTCGAGGTCGCTCGGCGCCTCCTCGACGACCTGCACCGCGAAGTCCCAGCTCGCCTCCTGCGCCCGCTGGTAGATCTTGAGCAGCAGCGGGAGACCGAGATGGCGGCGGGCGATCTCGAGCGCCACGGTGCGCGCGGTCGGCACCAGCTCGAACGGCTCGTTCGACTGGGTGAGGCCGTCCAGGAAGGCGTACCAGTGCTCTTCGACGGCCGCCAGGAGCAGCGGCCGGAGATCGGCCAGGTCGACCTCGCCGTCGGCCAGGATCGCGTCGGCCGTCGAGGCTGCCCAGCGGGCCACCTCCTCCGGGCGACGTTGTTCGGCGGCGAACGCCGTCACCCAGGCATCGAGCTCGGTCATCGCGTCCACCTCTCTCGACGTGCCGGCGGTGGCAGTTTACAAAGCCGCAGGGATCTCCATCCGCAGGAGCGCACCGGGCCAGGGCTCGGGCTGACCGGTGTCGACCGTGAAGTGCTTCTCGAGGACGAACCCGAATCCTTCGTACGTCCGGACGAGCGCCTGGTCGTCGCCGGCGTAGCAGTCGAGCCTCATCTGCGTCGCACCCCGCTGTCGTGCGATCTCGACGGCGTCGTCGACCAGCATCCGGCCGAGGCCGGAACCGCTTCGGGCCCGGTCGGTGACGAGCAGCTGCAGGTAGAGCTCGGGGATCGGTGCGGGCTCGACGTACGGGAGTGGTTCCTCGGCCAGGACGCACACCCCGACGACCTGGCCGTCGGCCTCGGCGATCCGCGCGGTGCGCTCGGTGAGCATCGTCCGGATCTGCTCGACCCTGGCCTCGATGGTGGAGAACGGCTCCGCGCCCCACTGCCCGGTACGGCCCTGTGAGGCGAGCCAGGCGACAGCGGCGTCGAGGAGGTTCAGGGCGTCGGGGAGGTCGGCGACCGACCCGGGTCTGACATGCATGGACGGAACGTTGGCAGGGCCGGGTGCGCCTGTCGAACACTTTCCGTCGTGGGGGCGTCTCGAACAAATGGATCGCGCGCGGGCACTCGGCCCGCTAACGTTCACGGCGATGGGAACTCTGAAGTAACCGATCGGGACGCTGCGTCGAGGTTTCTCCGCAGCGGGTCCTGAGCGACCGCGTCGTCCGATCGGCGCGCTCGAGGTCCGTTTCCGATCCCGCATCCGGCCGATGCGTATCGCCGTGGTGGTGCCCCGCCGCGGAGAGGAGTCCTCATGTTCCCGTCTGCTTCATTCCGTTCCACCTCCGAGCGCAGCCATCGTGTCTGCGAGCTGCGCTCGGCGACGGTCCGCTTCGCCGAGCGGATCGTTCTCGACCGTGTCGACCTCGTGGTCGGCCCGACCGACCGTCTCGTCGTGATCGGCGACAACGGCGCCGGGAAGTCGACGCTGCTCGATGTGCTCGCCGGTGTCGTCACACCGGTCGCCGGAGAGACTCGCGTCGTCGTCCCCGGCGGCATCGCGCACGCCTCCCAGGAGCCCCGGTTCCCGGCCGGAGCGACGGTACAGGACTCCGTCGACCTCCTGCTCGCGGACCTGCGCGCGCTCGAGTCACGGATGAGGTCCTGCTCCGATCGTCTCTCGGTCGCCGACGATGACGAGCAGCCTGCGCTGCTCGAGGAGCTCGGCGACCTCGTCGATGCCTACGAGGCGCGCGACGGCTACGGCGTCGACCGTCGCGTCGACGCCGCCCTCGACCAGCTCGGCTTGGGCGGCCTCGACCGCGGACGCCTGGTCCAGGAGCTCTCCGGAGGAGAGCGAGCTCGTCTCGCCCTCGCCGTCGCGCTCTCGTCCAACGCCGACCTGCTGCTGCTCGACGAGCCGACGAACGACCTCGACGGCACGTCGCTGGCATGGCTCGAGGAGCGTCTTGCCGCGCATGGCGGTGCGATGGTGGTGGTCACGCACGACCGCGCCTTCCTCGAGCGGTTCGCCGACGTCATCGTCCAGGTGCGCGACTCCGGGCTGCGTCGCTACGGCAACGGCTATGCCGGCTTCCTGGTCGCGCGGGCGACCGAGCGACGACGCCAGGCCGAGCGGCATGAGCAGTGGAAGGCGGAGCTTGCCCGCAACGAGGCCCTCGTCGCGGCGAACGCGTTCCGGCTCGACGCGCTCCCGCGCAAGCTCGAGCGCGACGGGTTCGGGCACGGCGCGTTCCGTGCGCGCAGCCGCGACCACGGGGCGATGGGGCGGATCCGGATGGCGAAGGAGCGCGTGGCCAGGCTACGGGCCGCGCCCCTCGCGCCGCCGCCCGAGCCGCTCCGGTTCGCGGCCGGTCTCGCGGGAGAGCGGGCGCCGGCCGACGAGCCCTACCTCGCTCTTCACGACGTACGCCACGAGGCGGGCGCTCGGCTGAGGATGGCCGAGTGGGAGCTGCATGCCGGGGACCGCTGGCTGGTCACCGGTCCCAACGGGGCCGGCAAGACCACCCTGCTGCGGCTGCTGGCCGGCGAGATCGCCACGGGCACCGGGGCGATCGACCGAGCCTCGGGAGTGCGGGTCTCGTGGCTCCGGCAGGATGTCGCGGCACCATCGGCCGGCTCGGTCATCGGCGTGTTCGCCCGTGCCGTGGGAATCCATCGCGACGACGCCGTCGAGCGGCTGCGCCGGTTCGGGCTGCTTCGCGCCGAGGACCTGGGTCGTCAGGTGCGGGCCCTCTCGGTCGGGCAGCGCCGCCGCCTCGACCTGGCGATCGCGCTGGCGGATCCCGGTGACGTACTGCTGCTGGACGAGCCGACCAATCATCTCGACCCCGAGCTCGTCGAACAGCTCGAGGATGCGCTCGACGCCCATCCCGGCACGGTCGTGACGGTCACACACGACCGTCATTGGATCCGCCGCGCCTCCGCGTCGCGGCGAGTGCGCGTGGGCGGAGGCACGGCGGAGGTGGTCGACGAGTGATCCTCAGGCCTCGGCCCGGGCCCTCGAGCCGATGGCGTGGTCGATGCTGACGCGGCCCGGACCTGCTGCGGCCAGGGCGATCGCGATGGCCGCGACGACCGCGACCAGCTCCCAGCCGCCCTGGTCGACGAACACGCCGGATCCACGATGGGCGAACCAGAAGGCGCCGATCATGTCGATGAGGACCAGGGCGGCGGCCACCGGCGTCAGCAGACCCAGCACGAGCAGCACGCCGCCGGCGAGCTCCACGAGCGCGGCGAAGGTCGCGGCCGCCTGAGCGACCGGGACACCCATCGCCTCGAAGGACTGCGCGGTCCCGTCGAGCGTGTAGGTGGCGAACTTCTGCCAGCCATGGGCGATGAGGACGGTCCCGACGAGAAGCCGGGCGGCGAGCAGACCCAGGTCGACGGCGGGAGCAGGGAGGGATCGTCCGAGTTTCATGTGTTCCTTCTCGTGGTGTTCAGGGGGCGTTCAGCTGGGGCGTACGTGGGTGGCGACCCAGGAAGCGAGCTCGATCACCGCGGCCGCGGTGATGCCGTGGCCGCCGGGGTCTCGGTGCGCCACCGTCGGGGCGCCCGACTCCTCGAGCAGATAGCGCCAGGTACGGTCCAGCAGCTCGCGCGGGATGACCTGGTCGGCCTCGCCCTGGGCGACCATGACCGGCAGGTCGGCGAGCCGGCCGGCCTCGACCGGGACGCCGGCGTCGAAGGGAAGCGTGCCGTACAGGACGGCGACGCCGGCGAACCGGCCAGGCTCCTGAAGCGCCAGCCCGCCGGCGAACGCGGCGCCGCCGCTGAACCCGACGAGGACGACCGGACGACCCTCCGGCGCGACACCGTCGAGCCACTCCCGGAACCAGCCCATGGTCTCCGTCAAGGACTCGGCGACGGGGCGGCCGATCCCACGGTTGGCGAACCAGGCATACCCGCCGCCCTCGGCGATCGGGGCGCGTACGGCCACATAGGCCGGACCGGCGGGAAGATGCTTGGCGAGCTCGATGATCTCGTGCTCGTGCGACCCGCGGCCGTGGAGCAGCACCACCAGGGGAGCGTCGGGGTCGGTGCTGCCGTGGCTCGCGGTGTGGACCGGGGTGCTCATCGCTCCTCCGGCCGGTTCAGCTCGGCGGCCGTACGGACCCCGCTCCAGCGGGCGACGTCCTTGGCCAGGTCGAGCCGGTCGACCGGGGCGGCGTTCTCGAACTCGCCCCAGTCGGCTCGCGGCAGCATCCACATCACCTCGAACTCGTTGCCGTCGGGGTCTGCGCCGTAGATGCTCTTGGTGGCGCCGTGGCTGGACTCCCCGGTGAAGGCCCCGAGCTCGGCCAGCGTCATCCGGGCCTGCTCGAGCTCGTCGATCGTGTCGACCTGCCAGGCGAGGTGGTAGAGGCCGAGGGAGCCGTGCGGCCGCGGCGGCTGCGGCCCGACCCCGAACAGGCCGAGGTCGTGGTGGTTGCCGGACAGGGGAAGCCGCAGGAAGGCGGCGTTGGCACGCGGCTCGCGCGCCATGACCGTCATGCCGAAGGCCGCCTCGTAGAACGCGATGCTGCGTTCGAGGTCGGAGACGAACAGGACGGCGTGGTTGAGACGTACCGGGCTGACGGTCATCGTGGGACTCCTCGGGTGAGAGCGATCAGGCGACGACGCCGAAGCCGCCGGTCCAGGAGACCTGCTCGGCCGCGGCCAGGGAGATCTGCAGGAAGCCGAGCGCCTCGAGCTCGCGAGCCCGCTTGAGCGCGCCGGCATCGATGGAACGCAGGCCGGCGGAGGTGACGACCTCGGCCAGTGTCGCCTTGGCGTCGGCGTCGTCGCCGGCGATCTGGACGGCGGTGGTCAGGTCACCGACCGCGCCCGCGGCCAGGGTCGCGGCGAAGGTGGTGTTGAACGCCTTCAGCACGCGCGAGTCGGGCAGCGCTGCGGCGATCTCCGCGGCGGCGGAGCTGTCGGCGGGGACGGTGAGGGAGTCGAAGGTCTCGAAGTTCACCGGGTTGGTGATGTCGACGACGATCTTGCCGGCGAGGTCGGCGCCGCGCTGCAAGACGATCTCGCTCAGCGCGGGGTAGGGGACGGCGAGCACGACGACGTCGCCGCTCGCGGGGGTGGCGGCGTCTGCCTTGCCGAGCAGCTGGACCGAGTGTCCGCCGCGGCCGGCGAGTGCCGCGATGGCCTGGCCCATGTTGCCGGTGCCGATGATCGAGATGTCTGTCATGTCGGATTCTCCTCGAATGAAAAGTTGTTGCTACAACAAAACTCTCACGAAAAGGTTGTAGCGTCAAGTTTTTGGTTGTAGTGACAAGCAGCCGGGCTAGAATGGGCCTGTGGATGATGTCTGGCTGGATGAGGACGAGATGGCGGCCTGGCTGCGCCTGATCGCGATCGTGGAGCTGCTGCCGGGGGTGCTCGACTCCCAGCTGCGCCGTGATGCCGGCCTGAGCCACTTCGAGTACTTCGTCCTGGCCATGCTGTCCGAGGCGGAGGACCGCACGCTGCGGATGACCGCTCTGGCCCACCGCACCAACTCGACGCTGGCACGGCTGTCCCATGTGGTGCGTCGCCTCGAGGAGCGGGGGCTGGTCGAGCGGTTCCCGTGCCCAGAGGACGCGCGCGCCACGAACGCCCGCCTCACCGATGCCGGCTGGGAGGTCGTGGTCGCTGCCGCGCCCGGCCATGTCGCGAACGTACGCGGCAACGTGCTCGACGGGCTGAGCGCCGAGCAGGTTCGCGAGCTCACCAAGGTCGGCGACGCGCTGCTCGCCCGCCTGGACCCGCAGGGGAAGATGACGGCCCTCTACAAGCCGGAGGAGTCCTAGGCGCTGTCGCCCGGGGTCGCGAACGGCCCGTTTCCGTCCCTTGACATGAAACCAAATGGTTTCCTATTGTGGCCGTGTGGAACAGGTGTTTCGAGCCCTTGGTGACCCGACTCGGCGGGCGCTGCTCGACGCACTGCTGCAGGAGGACGGGCAGACGCTCTCCTCGCTGGTCAGCCGCCATGCCATGACCCGCCCGGCGGTGGCCAAGCATCTGGCGATCCTCGAGGACGCCGGACTGGTGGTCGTCGCGCGCCGGGGGCGCGAGAAGCATCACTTCCTCAACGTCGTACCCATCCGCGAGATCCATGACCGCTGGGTGACGAAGTACACCGAGACCTGGGCGAGTGGCCTCGCCGAGCTGAAACGAGACCTGGAGCGCACGATGGAGAAAGTCTTCGAGATCTACGTCCGCACCACACCGGAGCGACTGTGGGCGGCGATCACCGATCCGCAGATCCGCGCGAAGTATCACTTCGGCGTCGGGGTGCACTCCGACTGGACCCCGGGATCCGCCTTCACGATGGTGCACCCGGGCGCCGACGGCCCGCTCGCGGAGGGCGAGAACATCGTCGTGGAGCCGCCGACACGACTCGTGCAGTCGATACGCACGCTCTGGTCCGAAGCTGCCGAGGAGCAGGGCACCACGCGGGTGACCTGGGAGATCGAGCCGGTCGGCGACTCCTGCCGCCTCACCGTCACCCACGACCAGCTGCGCGGCGACGCGCCTCCGGAGCTTTACGGCGGCTGGCCCATGATCCTGTCCGGCCTCAAGACCTGGCTGGAGACGGGGGAGACCCTGACCACCCCGGGCTCGCAGATGTACGGCCCCAGCTGATCCTGCATCGACGTCATCGACCGAGAGGAACCCTGATGAGCACCATCACCGATATCCGCACCGTCGGCATCACCACCGCCGACCAGGACAAGGCCATCGCCTTCTACCGCGACACCCTGGGCTTCGTCGTACGACTCGACGTCGACGGTCCGACCCGCTGGATCGAGGTCGCGCCGGCCGGGGCCGACGTCTCCCTCGCCCTCGTCGCGGGCGACCGCCCGGCAGGGGAGGTCATCGAGACGGGGATCCGGTTCAACGTCCCCGACGCGGCCGCCGAGCGCGACGCGCTCAGCTCCCGCGGGGTGAGCGTCGGCGAGCTGCTGCTCTGGCCGGGCGTACCGCCGATGTTCACCTTCGACGACCCCGACGGGAACCGTTTCGTGATCCTCGAGCAGACCGTGGCCGAAGGATCATGACGACCCCGCGTCCCGGATGGCCTCGCCTGATCCAGCGGCGTGGCCCAGGTAGCCCGCGGTGAGCGCCACCATCTCCTCGAGGACGGCCTCGCGCGGGTAGGGCGGTCGGTCGAGCACCCAGCGCAGCGCGATGTTCTCCATCGCCACCACCAGCACCCAGGCGGTGAGCTGCGGGTCCGGGCGGGTCTTCGCGACCGATCCGGCGTGCAGATAGGCGGCCGTGAGGTCACGTACGCGGGTGACGAGGGCCGCGTGGCGATCTCGGTTGCGGGAGGCGGGGAGCTCTTCGATCAGGACGCGCAGGAGGGTCGGATCCTGCTCCAGCCCCGCGAGCAGTGCGTCAGCGACCGACCGGATCGCCGGTATGCCGGTGCTGGTCGTCTGCAGCGCCAGCGCAGAGGCGGTGCGCTCGGAGACGTCGTCCCAGTAGCGGCTGATCACGATGTCGAGGATCGAGGCCTTGTCGGAGAAGTACTGGTAGAGCGAACCCGGACTGATGCCGGCAGCGGCCGCGACGCGATTGGTCGAGAACGTCTCGTAGCCGTCGTCGACCAGCACCTGGCGCCCGGCCTCCAGGATGCGCTCGACAGTCGCCTTCGAACGGGCCTGGGTGGGTGTCTTGCGCATGCCTCTACGTTAGGCAGAACGCGAATTGAAAGCGAGCTCCTGCTCGCATCACGCTGGAGGTATGACCACACTCGCGCAGCAGGGCACCCAACCCACCGGATTCCCGACACGTTTTCGCGAAGGTGAGGCGCGCGGCCGCCGTCTCGGCCGGCCGTTGCGCCTCCTGGGCCGCATCGACGAGGTCGACGAGGACCTGATGGAGCGGATCGGGCGGGCGTTCGGCGAGCGTGACGACGCCGGGGCGCGCCTCGCGGAGGCGATCCGGATGCGAGCCGGGACTCCGGGCAAGGTCACGATGACCCAGCTGCGTACTGCTCTGGAGCACGGTGTCGCGGCGGTGGACTCCCCGCCCCCGGCGCTCGCCGAGTTCTTCGCCCAGGTCGAGGCCACCCCGGACTGGGTCGACCGGGACCTTGTCGACGAGGGCGGCCGCGTGTTCGCGCGACTCGGCCAGAACGCGGCCGACGTGCTGCTGCAGCTCTCGCTCATCAGCGGCTACCGGTTCGGTGGCCCGCCGGACCTGCTCGTGGCCACCGGCGGCCTGACCGGCAGCACCACCCGGCGGCGCCTGGGGGAGACCCAGCACTGGGCGGTGAGCCTGCGTACGCCTGGTGGGCTGCGGCCGCCGGAGCCGGGATCGCCATCGGGTGAGGCGTGGCGGCTCACCGTCCACGTACGCGCCATGCATGCGCTGGTCAACGCCGGGTTCGAGCAGCGGTGGGACACCGGCAGATGGGGCCTGCCGATCAACCAGGCCGACCAGGCGGCCACGCTGGGCCTGTTCGACGGCGTACTCATCATCGGGTGCCGGGCACTGGGAGTGCCGGTCTCCAGGCGGGACGCCCGGGCGCTGATGCATCTGTGGAAGTACGTCGGCTGGCTGATGGGCGTCGACGAGGACTTCCTCGTCGACGACGAGTGGGAGCGGCACCGGATCAACTATCACGTGCTGCTCTCGCAGGCCGAGATCTCCGCGGCCGGTCCGCAGCTGGCGCAGGCGGCGGTCGAGGTCCAGCGCGATCGCAGCTATCCGGGCTGGCCGGCTCCCTTGCAGCGGGTGCGTGGCTGGTACGAGACGGAGCGGCTCCTCTCGATGCTGACCGTCTTCCTCGGGGTCACGTCGATGCGCGAGCTCGGCCTGCCGACGAGGCCGCCGTGGGCGCACGCCTACGTGGTGCCGCTGAACCTAGTCAGGTATCGGGTCCTCGGCCGGACTGCGAAGGGCCGGGTCCGGCTGGAGAGACGAGGTGCCCGCAATGCCGACTCGCTGCTGGCCAGCTACTTCGGCGGTGAGCGCGCGGCGGTCGGCAACCTTCCGGAGTGAGCGGGTCAGCCGGGAGGGGTGAGGGCGGCCTGGACGGTGCCGTCGATCAGGCCGGCGGCGTCCGCGGCCGCGATCTCGCCGCGGTAGACGGCGCCGGAGGCCGCGTGGAGGACGCTCTGGAGCAGGGTCAGCTGCCACTGCAACGGCTGGTCGTCGCGGAAGCTGCCGTCGCCGCGACCGCGCTCCATGAGCGGCTTCCAGCGGTCGATCAGCCCGAGGTGGACCGCCTGGAACTGCTCGTGGGGCATGCTCTGCTCGGCGGCGACGATCAGCGCGCCGTACTGCTGGGTCAGGCGCCACGAAGCCTCGAGGAGCCGGCTGAGCGCGGCACGGGGATCGCCGTCGAGATCGACGGCTCCGAGGGCCTCGTCGGACTGCTGGATCGCGCGTTCGACGACCTGGGTCACGAGGATGGCTCGGGACTCGAAGTGGCCGTAGAGCGTGACCCGGCCGACGCCGGCCGCCTTGGCGATGTCGGCGACGCTGACGTCGGGATCGCGGGCGAGGCAGGCGGTGGCCGCGTCCATGATCGACTCGATGTTCTTGCGTGCGTCGGCGCGCTTGAGGGTCGTCACTGCCTGAACCTCCCACGAGATGTTGAACATCATTGTATAGGTTGCGCGGCTCCGCTCCACGCACACATCACCTTCGCGCGGACGGCGGCGCCGAGGCGTCGGTAGAACCGGATCGCGGCGTCGTTGTCGGGTTGTACGCCCCAGGTGATCGTCAGGCCGCCCGAGCGTCTCGCCAGCTCCGTCATGAGCAGCCGGCCGACGCCGGCGTCGCGATGGCCGGGGCGGACGTAGAGGTCGTCGAGGGCGACGATGTCGCTGCCCGACCACAGGTGCAGGCGGCGTACGGACGAGACGTAGCCGGCCGGCTCTCGGTCGATCTCGGCGAGCAGCACGGTGATGTCCGGGCGCCCGAGATAGCCGGCCCACTGCTCGGCGGTCACGGTGACCGAGTCGGACTGGGCCTGGTGGGCGGCGATCTCCTTGACGAGCATCAGCACGGTCTCCGCGTCCTCCGGGGTGGCCTCGCGTACGACGACGTCGGGTCGGGTGGGTGTCATGCCGGCTCCTGGTCGGTGGCGGTGCGGGCGTGGTGCGCATGGCCGCCGGAGTATTCGCCGGGGCGCGCGAGCATCGCGGCGAGCATGAGGAGCAGCATGAGTACGTGGCCGAGCAGCATCAGGCCGTCGGCGTCGATGGCCCCGAGCCACAGGAACGGGAAGAGGACCACGAAGCCTGCGTACATCGCGGCCGACATCTCCACGACCGGCCTCCAGGCGTGGCCGCGGAAGCGCATCCAGGCGGCCATCGGGATCACCATCGTGGTGGCCATGACCAGCGACTCGACGTCGGTGCGGTGCGGCCAGGCGTCCGCCGGCTGGCTGGCGGTGGCGAGCATCCAGAGCGGGTAGAGCACCATCATCCCGACGAGCATCGCGATGATCATCTGGAGGTAGTGGAGCGCGAAGGTGAGCCTGGGTGATCTCGTGGCCTTCGTCATGACGCGGTCTCCTGGTGGGTGGTGGTGGGTGTGGGTCCGGGGATCAGCGCCCCGGCGAGGACGGCGGCGAGCGCGGCGATGACGGCCGCGACCAGGTAGGCCCTCTCGAAGCCGTCGGTGGTGCCTTCGACGAGGCTGGCCGCGGCGACGCCGGACATCACCGCGGCGCCGAGCGAGGCGCCGAGCTCGTGGAAGGTGCTCAGGATCCCGGAGGCCACGCCTGCGAGCTGCGGCTCGACCTGGCTCAGGGCCGTCGCGGCCGCGACCACGAAGAGGACGCCGAGGCCGGCGGAGCCGACGCTGACCGCGACCACGGTGGACGCCGTGCTCATGCTGATCGCGGGTACGACCAGCCCGGCCGCGGCGATGAGGAGCCCGGCGACGCCGAGGGCGCGAGCACCGAGGCGGCCGATGAGCCTGCCGGCCAGCTGCGCGCCGACCATGGTCGCGGCGGCGACGGGCAGGAACAGCAGCCCGGTCGCGAGCGGCCCGTGCCCGGCCGCGCCCTGCAGGTAGAACGTGCCGAGGAAGAAGACCGCCACCATCAGCCCGGTCGCGACGAACAGCACGAACGTGCCGGACAGGACCGGTCGCCGCGTGACGAGGCCGGGATCGATGAGGGGGTGTCGCGTACGCCTCAGCCAGCCGGCCAGGACGGCATATCCGAGGATCCCGGCGCCGATGAGGCCGAGGGTGCGGCTCGAGGTCCAGCCCTCGTCGCCGGCCTCGATGAAGCCCAGGATCAGCAGCCCGGTGGAGGCGGTGACGATCAATGCGCCGACGAGGTCGAGACGTACGTCGCCTCCCCAGGCGGGCAGCGGCGGGAGCAGTCGGGCCAGGAGGGCCGCCACGACGATGCCGACGGGCACGTTGATCAGGAACACCCACTCCCAACCCGGCCCGGCGGTCAGGGCGCCGCCGAGAAGCACGCCGATCGCCGCCCCTCCGGCCCCCAGCGCCGACCAGATCCCGAGCGCGCGGTTGCGCTCCTCGCCGTCGAAGAGCCGGACCACGATCGAGAGGGCGGCGGGGGAGAGCATCGCCGCGCCGACCCCCTGCGCGACCCTCCCGCCGATCGCCAGCTCCGCGCTGGTGGCGAGGCCGGTGGCCAGCGAGGCCACCGTGAACGTCGTGAGCCCCACGAGCACCACGGGCTTCGGGCCGAACAGGTCGGCAGCCCGGCCGCCGAGCAGCATCAACCCGCCGAAGGCGAGCGTGTACGCACTCACCACCCAGGTCAGCGCATCGCGCCCCAGCCCCAGGTCGGCGCCCATGTGCGGCAGCGCGATCGCCACGACGGTGACGTCGAGGATGAGCATGAACTGCGCCAGCCCCAGCAGCCCGAGCAGCCGCCATCGGCGCGGATCGGCGGACTGGTCGACGGTTTCGTCGGTATCTGAAGTCATGGCGCTCCTCCTCGAGGGGACAAGTTGAACACTGATGTACGAGATACTAACTCGAACATCAGTGTTCGACAACGGTGTTCTCGGAAGGTCGCCCTTGCACGGTCCCGATGTCGCGCCCATGGTGGGTAGAGCGAGCATCGAGAGAAGGGGCGAGACCATGGCTTCACACACCTACCGCGTCACCGAGATCGTCGGAACCTCGGACGAAGGACTCGAGCAGGCGATCCGCAACGGCGTCGGCCGAGCAGGCAAGACGCTTCGTCACCTGGACTGGTTCGAGGTCACCCAGATCCGCGGACACGTCGACGACGACGGCATCCAGCACTTCCAGGTCGGGCTGAAGGTCGGCTTCCGGATGGAGGACGACTGACGGCGCCGCTACGCGGGGTCGCGGGGCAGCACGCCCGGCCCCTCGCGGAGCTCGAAGACGAGCTGCGTCTCGGTCTGGCGTACGACCCGGTGGACGGTCACGTGCTGCAGCACGAAGTCGCGTAGGGCCTCGGCGTCCTCGACGGCGACGTGGAGGTGGAAGTCGTCCGCGCCGGCGAGATGGAAGGCCTGGATCACGCCGTGGGTCGCGGTCAGGTCGTCATAGAGCTTCTCGACGTGCTCCTGGCTGTGGCTCCCTAGCCGCACCTTGATCACGGCCTGCAACGGATAGCCGAGGGAACGGACGTCGACGTCGAGGCGGCGGCCGGTGATGACGCCGTTGTCGCGCAGGGCGCGCAGCCGGTAGGCACAGGTCGACTCGGCGAGGCCGAGACGCGAGGCGAGGGCCTTGTTGGTGAGCTCGGGATTGGTGCCGAGCTCGCTCAGGATGCGGCGATCGACGGAGTCGAGGGTGGTTGCGGAGGGTTGTTCTTTCGCCAACGGTTCCTACCTGGGTCTGGGTCCGAGTTGCTCGAAGATGTCAGTATCAGGGTCTCCTTGGGATCTTCGGCAATCAATCTGGCTTGATCTTGTGATTCCCGCCAGCATCGCTTCATGCCGATCGCGAACCCCCACCTCGACTCCCTCGCCGTCCACGCCGGACGGGACGACCTGGCGATGCTCGGCGTCCACGCCCTGCCGCTGGACCTGTCCTCGACGAATCCGCTTCCCGACATCGAGCGTGGCGGCGCGTCCTACGAGGCGATGGCGACCGGCGGTCATCCTCTCCCGGACGGCGGGGCCGTCTACCAGCGGCTGTGGAACCCCACCGTGGCGCGGTTCGAGTCGGCGCTGGCGCAGCTCGAGCAGGCCGAGACGTCGGTCGCGTACGCCTCGGGCATGGCGGCCATGACCGCAGCGATCATCGCGAGCACGTCCTTCAGCGGCAAGCGGCACGTCGTCGCCGTCCGGCCTCTCTACGGCGGTACGGACCACTTGCTCGCCTCCGGTCTGCTCGGTGTGGAGGCCACCTTCTGCGCCGAGGAAGAGGTCGCCGCCTCCGTGCGCGCTGATACTGCGCTGGTGGTCCTGGAGACCCCGGCCAACCCGACACTCGACCTCGTCGACATCGCCTCCGTCGTCGCGGCCGCCGGTGACGTACCGGTGCTCGTGGACAACACCTTCGCCACCCCGGTCCTGCAGAACCCGCTCACCCTCGGCGCGGCGATGTCGCTGCACAGCGCCACCAAGTACATCGGCGGCCACGGCGACGTCGTCGGTGGCGTGATCGCCTGCGGCGAGGAGAGCGCGGTGCTTCTTCGCCAGGTCCGGGCGGTCACCGGCGGCCTCCTGCACCCCCTCGGCGCCTACCTCCTGCACCGCGGCCTCGCCACCCTCCCGACCCGCATCCGCGCCCAGCAGGCCGCCGCCATCGAGATCGCCGCGTGGCTGGAGTCGCACCGGGAGGTCGAGCACGTCTACTTCCCGGGCTGCGAGGATGATCGTGGCCTCGTCGGGAAGCAGATGACCGGCCCGGGCGCCATGATCGCGATCGCGCTGCGCGGCGGGTACGAAGCCGCCGCCCGCCTCACCTCCTCGGTCCAGCTCTTCACCCACGCCGTCTCCCTCGGCGGAGTCGACTCCCTCGTCCAGCACCCCGCCGGCCTCACCCACCGTCCCGTCGCGGCCAACGCCAAACCGTCGGCCAACCTCGTACGCCTCTCGATCGGCCTGGAGAACCCCGAGGACCTGATGACCGACCTCGACCGCGCCCTCTCCGATACCCCCGGTTACTGAGGGACCGTTCGTACGCCACGTACTCGCACTGCGTGCCGAATACTCGGTACCTGGCCTCGGGGTCCCGCACCAGCGTTCTCCGGGGAGGAGCGTCGACTCACTTCTACAGCCCAGGGGAGGCGCCATGACGCAGAACGCGAAGGGGAATGTCGAAGCTCCGACCGATCTCCAGAAGCCGGAGCCTGTCGAGGAGACTCCGGCGGTGCAGAGCCCGCCAGCAGTGGGCAAGTGGCCATGGCAGGTCTCGGCGGCCATCGCTGCGGTCGCGCTGATCGCTGTGCTCGTGGTCCTGACGTTCGGCTGGATGTACATCGTCCAGCACAGCGAGGCACAGGAGCAGGAAGACTGGGAGCAGCTGCTCGGCATCATCGACCGGGTCCAGAACATCGCGCTGTTCGTGCTCGGTGCGCTCCTCGGGGTGTCGGTGACCGGCGCCGCAGCGAAAGGCGCCGCGAGCGCTGCCGACCAGAACAAGAAGGAAGCCGAGAAGCAGCACGACGCGGCCATGCAGAACATGCAGGCAGCGGAGAACAACATGAAGGTAGCGGAGCTCGCCGTACGTGACACCCGCGCCGCCGCGTCGGAGCTCGCCGTGCAGATCGACCGAGTGAAGTCCGGCTCCGGCCAAGACGTGCTCGACCGGATCGGCGAGGACATTCAGGTTCTCGACCTGTCCCAGACCGACTCGATCGACGCGCTGAGCGAGCTCGGCCTGAACGGGGCCGGTCGATACGTGGTGCTTCCGCAGTCGAGCCTGGACGCCGTACGCGCACCCGACACGCGCGAAGCCGAGAAGCTGGTCGCCGACCTTCAGGACCGGTGGGCCTGAGCCAACCGCGCCCCTCGACGCCGTGCGTGACCTGATCGGTCGGCGGGTTCCGGCTGCGTCGCAAGTCTGGCTCGGGGTTCGGTGATTCTCGGTGAGGCCATGGCGACCTCGGATCTAGGGGTCTAGGAGACCGTCGAGGCGGGATTGGTGCTCAGCACCCGCTGCGCGACCGCGGTGGTCGCCTCGACACCGAGGAAGCCGACGACGCGGGTGACGCGGTCGATGTCGAGGGGGAGGAGGCCGGGGGTGCCGGGGATGTCGGGGGTGAGGCGGAGGTCGAGGTCCTCGCGGCACGACATCATCCGCAGGTTGAAGTCGTAGCGCTCCCGGGCGCCGGGCGCGGAGAGGGCTCGGACGACGCGCGGGGCGATGCGGCGTACGCCGGTGTCGGCGGCCCACGCGTCGAGGACCTCGGTCACCTTCTGCCCGTGGTTGTCACAGATGTCGGACCAGACGCCCTCCATCGGGCCCACCTGGTCGAGCAGGGCCGCCGCCGTCTTCTCGCCGATGCCGCTCACGCCCGGCAGGTTGTCGCTCGCGTCGCCACGCAGGGCCGCGAACTCGAGATAGCGGGAGGCCGGGACGCCGTACATCGCATAGAGGCGAGCGGGGTTGAGCAGCGGAGAGCCGTTGATCCCACCGTTGATCAGCCGCAGCACCTTGGTGTGCGAGCTGATCAGCGCGAACGCGTCGCGATCGGAGGTGATCACGACGCAGTCCCACCCGTTGCGGCCGGCCCACGCGGCACCGGAGGCGTTGACGTCGTCGGCCTCGAGGCCCGGGGGAGTGACGGTCGCGAGGCCGAGGGCATCGAGCATCGCCCCGGCCCGCTCGAGCTGCTCGACCAGGAGCGGGTCCTTCTCGGCGCGCCCCGCCTTGTAGTCGGGATAGGCGTCGCGGCGTACGGACGCGGTGCGGTCGTCGAGGCCGAAGAGCACCGCATCAGGAGCGAAGGCGTCGATCGAGTCGAGGATCTGCCGCAGCATGCCGTGCAGCGCCCAGGCGGGCCGGCCGGCACGGTCGATCATGCGGGTGTGCGCACGGGCGTGATGGTTGCGGTGCAGCAGCGACGGTGCGTCGACGACGAGCAGGAGGCGGCGGGCGCTGGGTGGGCTGGTCATCGACATCGTGCTCATCGTAGGGGGTGGCCTCCGCCGAGGAAATTGGTGACCGGAGTCACACGAACCCATTGCCCCGACACCCTTCATCCTCTAGCCTTCCATTGGGTAGAAGGAAGCTTCCACGATACGAAATCCTGGAGAAGCGGATGAACCTGCCATGACACCGCTGCAGAGACTGACCGCGACGGCACGAGCGCTCCTCCCCGATGACGGCGTGATCACCGACCCCGCCCGGCTGCGGACGTACGAGTGCGACGGGCTGGCCCACTACCGGGTGACTCCCGCGCTCGTCGTGATCCCGGAGACCGCCGAGCAGCTGGCCGAGATCGTGCGGTGCTGTGCCGAGCAGCAGATCCCGTACGTCGCCCGCGGCTCCGGCACGGGGCTCTCGGGCGGCAGCCTGCCCCATGCCGAGGGCGTACTGGTGGTCACCTCGCGGCTGCGGGCCATCAAGGAGGTCCGGAGAGAGGACCAGCGCGCGGTGGTCGAGCCCGGCGTCATCAACCTCGACGTGACCCGCGCGGCGACCCCGGAGGGCTACTACTACGCGCCGGACCCCTCGAGCCAGCAGATCTGCTCGATCGGTGGCAACGTCGCGGAGAACTCCGGCGGTGCCCACTGCCTCAAGTACGGCTTCACCACCAATCACGTGCTCGGCGCCGAGTTCGTCACCGCCGCCGGTGACCGCGTACGTCTCGGCGGGGACGCTCCCGACAGCCCCGGCTACGACCTGCTCGGTGCCGTCGTCGGGTCGGAGGGCACGCTCGGGATCGTCACGGAGGTGACGGTGCGGCTGGTGCGGCTGCCGGAGAAGGTGGTCACCCTGCTGGTGGGCTTCGACTCCACCGACCGCGCCGGCGCCGCGGTGTCCGCGATCATCGCGGCCGGCATCGTACCGGCGGCGATCGAGATGATGGACGCGCTCGCGATCGAGGCCGCCGAGGCCGCGGTGCACTGCAACTATCCAGACGGCGCGGGCGCGGTGCTGGTCATCGAGCTGGACGGCCCGGCCGCCGAGGTGGATGCGGAGTACGCCGACGTGGTCAGGTTCTGCGAGGAGACCGGAGCCTTCGAGACCCGCACCGCGAAGACCCCCGAGGAGCGGGTCCTGATCTGGAAGGGCCGCAAGTCCGCCTTCGCCGCCGTCGGCCGAATCAGCCCCGACTACATCGTGCAGGACGGCGTGATCCCGCGGACCGCGCTGCCGGAGGTGCTGCGCGCGATCGCCGAGCTCTCCGAGCGCTCCGGCGTACGCGTCGCCAACGTCTTCCACGCCGGCGACGGCAACCTGCATCCGCTGGTGCTCTTCGACGACGCCGTGCCCGGGGCCGGCGACGCCGCCGAGGAGGTCAGCCGCGGGATCCTCGACCTGTGCCTGCAGCACGGCGGCTCCATCACCGGAGAGCACGGGGTCGGTGCCGACAAAGCGGCCCACATGCCGAAGATGTACGCCGCCGACGACCTCGACACGATGCAGCTGGTCCGGTGCGCCTTCGACCCGGACCGGATCTCCAACCCGGGCAAGATCTTCCCGACGCCACGGCTGTGCGGTGAGCGTCCGGGTCGACGGCAGGGTGCGCATCCGCTCCAGGAGGCCGGCGTGGCGGAGGTGTTCTGATGTCCGACATCACCATCTCCGGGGTCGCGCCGGGACGGATCGAGCGCCCGGCGAGCACTGCCGAGGTCGCCGAAGTCATGCGCGCCGCGGCGGCCGCAGGGGAGTCCGTGGTCCCGACCGGAGCCGGCACCAAGCTGAGCTGGGGCAACCCACCCGCCTCGGCCGACATCCTGCTCGACCTCTCCGCGCTCGACCAGGTGAACGAGCACGCCTCCGGTGACCTGATCGCCACCGCAGGGGCCGGGACACCCTTGGCCCGGCTGAAGGAGCACGTCGCCGCGGCCGACCAGCGCCTCGCCCTCGACGAGACGGTCCCCGGCACTACCGTCGGCGGTGCCCTGGCGACCAACACCAGCGGCCCGCTGCGGATGCTCGCCGGCACCATGCGCGACCTGCTCATCGGCGTGACGATGGTCCGCGCCGACGGGGTTGTCGCCAAGGCCGGCGGCAAGGTCGTCAAGAACGTCGCCGGCTACGACGTCGGCAAGCTCCTGGTCGGCTCGTACGGCACGCTCGCGGTGGTCACCGAGGCGACCTTCCGGCTCCACCCGGTCCCACAGACCCGCCGCTGGGTGAGCGTCGCCGCGCGCGACGCCGCGCACGCCGCCGAGCTCACCCAGGCGGTCCTGCACTCCCAGACGGTGGCCTCGGCTCTGGAGGTGGACGCCACCGCCGGCGGGGTGCGGGTCGACGTCCTGGTCGAGGGACGCCCGGAGGGCGTGGCGGGGCGTACGGCCGTCCTGACCGAGCTGCTCCCAGGCGCCGAGACCAGCGAGGCACCGCCCGTCGGCTGGGGCCGCTACCCCTGGGACGACACCGCCGACACGCACCTCGGGATCAAGGTGACCTTCCGGCTCTCCGGCCTCGCCGATGTCATCCGGGCCGCGGGCGATCTCGGACTGCGGGGCTCGGCCGGCGTCGGCGTCGCGTACGTCGCCGTCCCGGCCGACCGCGACATCACCGAGATCCAGGCGACGCTCGCGAGGCTGCGCGAGACCACCGCACGCCACGGCGGCAGTGCCGTGGTCCTCGACGCTCCCGGCGAGATCAAGCGGCAGCTGGACCTGTGGGGACCGGTCCCGGCCCTGGAGCTGATGCGCCGGGTCAAGGACGAGTTCGACCCCGACCACCGGCTCAGCCCGGGCCGCTTCGTAGGAGGAATCTGATGACGGACATCGACATCCGGAACCTGGGCGCCTTCGACGAACACAACCCGCCCGACCAGCAGCTGCTCGACGACTGCGTGCACTGCGGCTTCTGCCTGCCGACCTGTCCCACCTACCTGCTGTGGGGCGAGGAGATGGACTCCCCACGCGGGCGGCTCTACCTGATGAAGGAGGGCCTCGAGGGCGATCCGATGTCGGACTCGATGGTGCAGCACTGGGACAACTGCCTGGGCTGCATGTCGTGTGTGACGGCCTGCCCCTCGGGCGTCCGCTACGACACCCTCATCGAGCAGACCCGCGCCCAGGTCGAGCGCAACCACGTGCGTACGCCCCAGGAGAAGGCGCTGCGCAACCTGATCTTCGCGATCTTCCCGCACCCCAGACGGCTCCGGGCGGTGCGCGGCCCGCTCCGGCTGCTGCAGCGCACCGGCCTGGACCGTCGCCTGCGCCGGACCGGCCTGCTCGACCGGATGGCGCCGCACCTGGCCGCGATGGAACGGCTCACCCCGACCATCACCTCCGCCGAGACGCTGCCCGAGCTCGTGCCGGCGGTGGGGGAGCGGCGTGCGGTGGTCGGCATGCTCACCGGCTGCGTACAGGGCGCGTTCTTCCCGGGCGTCAACGCCGCCACGGCCCGGGTGCTCGCCGCTGAGGGCTGCGACGTGGTCATCCCGCCCGACCAGGGCTGCTGCGGCGCGCTCTCGGTGCACAACGGTCGTGAGCGGGAGGCCCAGGCGTACGCACGCCGGATCATCGACGCGTTCGAGGACGCCGGCGTCGAGCAGATCGTCATCAACGCCGCCGGCTGCGGCTCGACGCTGAAGGACTACGCCCGGCTGCTCGCCGACGATCCGGCGTACGCAGCCAAGGCCGCGGCGTTCGAGGGCAGGGTCCGTGACATCGCCGAGATCCTCGACGAGCTCGGCCCGGTCGCCGAACGTCACCCGCTCGACCTCACCATCGCCTACCACGATGCCTGCCACCTCGCCCACGCCCAGGGCGTACGCACCCAGCCGCGGGCGCTGCTGAGAGGCATCCCCGGCATCGAGCTGCGCGAGATCGCCGAGGGCGAGATCTGCTGCGGCTCGGCCGGCATCTACAACATCCTCAACCCCGAGCCCGCCCGCGAGCTGGGCGAGCGCAAGGCGCGCAACATCGTCGCCACCGGCGCCGAGGTGCTCGTCACCGCCAACCCGGGCTGTCTGCTCCAGGTCGCCTCGGCGATCACCGCGCAGGGACATCAGCTCGGCATGGCCCATCTCGTCGAGGTGCTCGACGCCTCGATCAGCGGCTCCTCACCCGAAGGGCTGCGCACCCGCACCATCTGACTCTCATCTCCCACACTCGACCCTCGGAGTCGCCATGTTTGAGCCAGTAGCCGACCAGGTCGGCGGATCGTTAGTCCTCAGCGCCCTGTGCGGCGCCCTGCCACTGATCACCATGTTCGTCCTTCTCGGCGGGCTCAGGATGAAGGCCTGGCGGGCCGGCATCATCTCGCTGGTCGTCGCCCTCGTCGTCGCCGTCGCTCTCTTCGAGATGCCGGCCGACGACGCCATCCTGTCCGCTGCCCAGGGCGCCCTGTTCTCGGGCTTCTTCCCGATCATGTGGATCGTCATCAACGCGGTCTTCGTCTACAACCTCACCGTGCACACCGGTCACTTCGACGTGCTGCGCCGGGCGTTCAGCAAGATCAGCGACGACCAGCGGATCCAGGCGCTGATCATCGCCTTCTGCTTCGGCGCGCTGCTGGAGGCGCTGGCCGGGTTCGGTACGCCCGTCGCGATCACCGTGGTCATGCTGATGGCGATGGGTTTCAAGCCGGTCAAGGCAGCTGCGGTCGCACTGATCGCCAACACCGCCCCGGTGGCGTACGGCGCGATGGCCTCGCCCATCAACGCGCTCTCAGACCAGACCGGCTTCAGCGTCGAGACGCTGGGGGCGATGGTGGGCCGCCAGACCCCGGTCCTGGCGGTTCTCGTGCCGCTCATCCTGGTCTTCGTGGTCGACGGCAGGCGTGGTCTCAGGCAGACCTGGATCCCGGCGCTGCTCTGCGGCATCGGCTTCGGCATCGCCCAGTTCGTGGCCTCGAACTACATCTCCGTGCCGCTGGCCGACATCATCGCCTCACTCTTCTCCGTCCTGGTCGTCGTCGGCCTGCTGCGGGTGTGGCAGCCGCGGGAGAAGGTCTACGCCGAGTCGCTGGTCGGGGCCGCTGCGGCAACCTCCGCCGGCTCTGGGTCCGGCACTGGGTCAGGCGCCCCGGCGGGCACCGGCGACGGAGAGGTGCGAGACAGCAGCAGAGAGGTCTTCAAGGCCTTCCTGCCGTACATGATCATCGTGGTGATCTTCGTGATCGTCAGCATCCCCGCGATCAAGGACGCGCTGGCCCACCCGCCGTTCACCCTCTCCGGGACCGACTACACCCCCACGGTGATCTTCCCGGGCCTCGACGACGTCGCCGGTGCCCAGGGTGGCTTCAAGTTCGACTGGTTCCCGGCCGCCGGCACGATGCTCCTGATCTCGGGCATCCTCACCGCGATCTGCCTCCGGATCCGGCCGGACGCGGTCGCCAGGACGTACGGCGCGACCTATCGGCAGCTGGCTCCGGCCATCGTCACCGTGATGGCTGTGCTCGGCCTGGCGTACGTCATGAACTTCTCCGGTCAGACCGGCTCGATCGGTGCTTGGCTGGCCGGCGCCGGCAGTGCGTTCGCGATCCTCTCGCCGATCCTCGGCTGGCTCGGTGTGGCCGTGACCGGCTCGGACACCTCGTCCAACGCCCTCTTCGGGCTCCTGCAGGTGACCACCGCGAAGGAGGCGGGGCTCGATCCGGTGCTGATGGCCGCCTCGAACTCGTCCGGTGGCGTGCTCGGCAAGATGGTCAGCCCGCAGAACCTCGCCATCGCCGCAGCCGCGGTAGGCATGGCCGGCAAGGAGGGCGAGATCTTCCGCAAGGTCTTCGGCTGGAGCATCGCCATGCTGGCCTTCATGTGCGTCCTGGTCGCCCTACAGTCGACCCCGGTGCTCGGCTGGATGGTCCCGTGACGTCCGGCCCAGCCGCCAGCCGCCGATCGGCAGCTCGAGCGCCGACTCCGGCCCCCAGGATCCCTGCGGGTAACCCTCCACGGCGGGCCGATGCTCGAGCACCGGCTGGCAGATCTCCCACAGCCGTTCCACCTCGCGGGCACTGGTGAACAGGGTCCGGTCGCCGTTCATGACGTCGAGGATGAGCCGCTCGTAGGCCTCCAGCGGCCCGGAGTCCGGCGCGTCACCGGCGAGATCGAGGCGGAAGACGGCATCGGTCAACGCCATGCCGGGGCCGGGCCGCTTGGCCCGGACCTCGATCTCGATCCGGGGGTCGTCGCTGAGCTCGATCACCAGCTCGTTGGGCTCGGTCGCACCAGGATCCGCCGCCTGCAGCCACCGGTGTCGCGGGTCGATGAACCGGATCGTGATCGTCCGCCGTCCGGCGGCGAGCGCCTTGCCGGTGCGAAGGTAGAACGGCACCCCGCGCCAGCGGTCGTTGTCGATCCACGCCTCGATGGCGACGTACGTCTCCACGTCGGACTCGGCGGCGACGTCGGGCTCCTCGCGATAGCCGTCGTACTGCCCGAAGACCACGCGCTCGGGGTCCAGCGGCCGCACGGCCGCGAAGGCGGCGGCCTTCGCCGCGCGGATCGCGCCCTCCCGGAAGGCGTGCGGGTCCTCCATCGCCACGAACCCGAGCAGCTGGCACAGGTGGGTGGTGACCATGTCGCGCAGGCAGCCGGTGCCCTCGTAGAAGCTGCCGCGCCCGGTGACGGTGAGCTTCTCCGGTACGTCGATCTGCACCGACTCGATGCTGTGCCGGTTCCACGCGGGCTCGAAGAGACCGTTGGCGAAGCGCAGCGCCAGCAGGTTCTGCACGGCCTCCTT
The DNA here is from genome assembly GCF_042730435.1 of Nocardioides sp. NPDC059952. Lineage (NCBI taxonomy): Bacteria > Bacillati > Actinomycetota > Actinomycetes > Propionibacteriales > Nocardioidaceae > Nocardioides > Nocardioides sp. NPDC059952. Next base: position 89,339 of record NZ_JBHWLY010000002.1, read on the forward strand.
CCCGATGAAGTGGTCGATCCGGAAGATCTGCTTCTCGTCGAACGCCTCGCTGAGCACGGCATCGAGCTCGCGCGCCGAGGCGAGGTCGGTCCCGAACGGCTTCTCCGCGACCAGCCGGCTGCGGGCGTTCAGCCCCTCCCGGGCCAGCATCCCGACCATCGGCTCCACCGCCTGCGGCGGCACGGAAAGATAGAGAAGACGCTGTACGTCGCCCACCGTCTGCCCGCTCGCCAGCGCCAGCCGATCCTCGGCCTCGTGCACCGCCTCGGCCAGGTCTGTGCCGTCCTCGGCGGAGGAGGGTACGAACCTGATCCGCTCCAGCAGCGGCCCGGCCACCGTCTCGTCAACCTCCCCGACGAACTCCTTCAGCGCCTGGTGCACGTGGCTCCGGAAATCCTCATCGGTCCCCGGCGAGCGCCGCCCGCTGCCGATGATCGCGAGCTGATCCGGAAGCCGCTTCGCCAGGGCGAGCCGGTACAGCCCAGGGAACAGTTTCCGCGCGGCCAGGTCACCTGTCGCGCCGAAGAGGACGAGTACGTGCGGGGCTGGTTTGGTGGACACATGCCCAGTCTCGCACTCGTGGTGGCGTCTGGACCGTGACGTCGATCGTTAGAGGCGGTCGCCGAGCACAGCAGCTTCTACGAGGCGGGGACCGGCGTAGTCCTCTGGCACGGCGTCCATGAGGATCTCGTCGGCGGGCCGGCCGAGCCACCACGCAGATCGTCGTCGTGTGCCGATGACCTTGAAGCCGGCCTTCTCGTACGCGCGGACCCCTGCCGTGTTCTCGGCAATCACGGACAGATAGACGGACCGGAGCTGGGCGAGGTGGAATGCCCAGTCGAGCACCAGCGTGGTTGCAGTGGTGCCGATTCCGCGGCCGCGGGCGGTCTCCTCGCCGAGGTAGATGAAGAACTCGGCGGTGCCGTAGCGGTGGTCCAGCGCCAGAGATGAGCTGCCCACCGGGTCCCACTCTCCGCCGTCTGTCTCTTGGTAGATGGTGAATCGCGCCTGGGAGTCAGAGTGACGCAGTTGCGAGTCCAAGCCGGCTGTACGCTCCGACAATGTCTCGGCGCCGAGCCTGCCGTATCCGGCCATGACTCGCAGGCTTGACTCCCACCTCCAGTAGGCCTCGGCCAGGTCGGCGCGGAGCGGTCCGAGCCCGACTCCGTCGTGGGTCAACCACATGTTTGAGTTGGTCATGTCGCGCTCCTTGGGTGGTCGAGGTGTTCGGGGATTGTGCGCAGGATCGTGTAGCGGCTGGTGGATTCGGGTTCGGCAGCCGCGACGCCGGTGCCGCAGGATCGCACCTGCACCCAGGCGTGGAGCCTGACGGGGTCGGAGGCGCCACCGTGACACCACGTGACCGATCGGCCGAGAAGCGCCAGAGCCACTGTGGTCGCGACCGACTCTTCCAGGCATGCGACACGCCCAGGGAACCAGCGTCCCATCCGCCTGATGTTAAGAACACTTCGTTCGGCTTCGCTGAGGGTCGCAGCGGGGAGGGGGAGGAGGCCGACGCCGCTGAGAAGAGTGGTCAGGCGCCGCATCGTCTGCGCCCGGTGTCCGAGTGCCTTGAGGAGGAGGACGGCCGCGAGGGCTGTCGCCGAGGCGACGACTTCCACAGGCGTCGGGTAGACGCCCTCGACCGCCGGGAGGCCGGCCTCGCTTTCGTCGGCCCCGAACGAAAGCGCGGCAGGGTCGCCAGGTACGACACGCACGAACAGGGTGTCACTGCTGCGCCGCCCGAGCGCTTCGCGGAGGCGATCTGTGAGGAGATCGTCAGGGTCGGGCGACCCAGCACCGACCTGTTCCCTCTCGCGTTCTGTGCAGAACAGGCGGACCAGACCGGTGCGGTAGTCGACCACGAGGGTGGTGTCGCTGAAGCGGCAGGCGTACAGGTCCGGGCCGCGAGACGGAATGGTCGTGGTCGTCATGAGCTCACCTCAGCTGGGATCGCTTGCCGGTCCCACCTGACGATCTCGGTCCGCTCCAGCGCGCGCAGCCAGCTCTCTAGGCTGAGTGCGGCGTCGAGCTGTGGCATGCAGACGGCCGCCCCGGTGGCCCCGGCTGCGCCTGCACGGATCGAGGCCCGTAGCGCGTCCGTGTAGACGAGCCCGAGGTCGCTCAGACGTCCGTCGGCGAGGTCGAGCAGAGCGGACAGGTTCGTCCGTAGCCCCGCGAAGTAGTCCGATGCGAAGTTGCCCTTGGTGGTCCTGGCTGCCAGGCCAGGCGGGTAGACGTTCGCTAGTGCTTCCCGGATCTGCGGCTTGTACTCGCTCGGGCGGGGCATCGCGGCGACTGGCACGCTCAGCACAACGGCCAGGACGCGGGAGTCGACGAACGGGTTGTGCAGGGGCACGCCATGATGGGCGGCCAGTTGGCCGTCGGAGTGAGCTGTCCTGCCGACCTCTACCGCGTCGTGGACGATTGCGTGCGCCGTAAGCGCACCACGGGCGTGCGGTAGCGCAGGGGCCGCGTTCGCCAGCGACGCCGCACAGAGACCGGCGTGCCTGGTCACCCACGGCGGCGGTGCCGCGACTGTCAGCCATGCGCTGGCCGCGGCACGCTCGGACTTGGTCGCGTGACCGGAGTGCCACCACGCTGCACTTGCTGCCAGCCCCTGTGCCGGTGTGTGGCGGAGAAGGTCTGTGGCCGCGCGGAGAATCTCTGCCGGAGCCGTACGCCGCAGCCTGGCGAGTCGGCGGGCTTCAGCTGCTGCGGCGGCGAACCGATGATGAGCAATCGCGTCCGCGATCCACGCGACCGACGTCATCAACACCGTGTCGCCACCGTCGCCGGTCAGGTGGCAGTCGGTGGCGGTGCGCTCCTGCATCGCATCGAGCTGGAACACGAACCTGGCGTAGGCCCTGGCCGACGGTGCGGGCTCATCAGTCACTGGCAGGCCGTCAAGATGGCCGTAGGGGAGATGAGCACCGCCGAGAGCGAGCAGATGGTGTCCGACGCCCGGATGCTCGGCAGCCCGCAGCGCGTGAGCTAGGTCGCCCATGGGCGCCCCGGGAGCGTAGGCAGAGGGTTCGTGGACCGTGAATGCCGAGATTCTCCGCCCGCTCGGGACCAGGGCCCCCGCGGCGAGAAGCGTGAGCGCGGTTGAGTCAAGGCCACCGGAGAGGTCGGCGCTCGGGGCGGTCGCATCGTTGACCCGCGTCTGGACCGCGGCAGTGAGTTCGCCACGAAGACCAGTCGGCCCGCTCGGTGCGGAGCCATGTCGTTCTCCCGCCACCCACGTGCGGCTGCGCCACGCCGCTCCGTTGCGGCCGAACGTGTAGCGGTGACCGGGAAGGACGACGTGTACGCCGTCGAAGTATGTGCGATCCCCGAAGAGTCTCGGCGTTCCTGGCGCATGGAGCTCGCCGGCGATCCGCTCGATGTCGAGAGAGTGCTCGCCCTGGCCGGTCAACCCGGCGAGGCAGCGCGCTGAGGTTGCCCAGTAAAGGCCCTCGTCGGCGTGGCAGGTGTAGATCGGGACGGCGGTTGCCAGGTCGGACCAGATCGAGAGGTGCGTCTCGGTCTCCTCGATCACGGTGTAGGCGCCGGGCCACCGCCAAGTCACGTCGTCAGGGACAGCGCCTTTGGCAACGGCCGCGAGGTCCGACTCAACAACCGAGGCGGTGCCGATGAGTATCAGGTCACTCACGTCTCCCGTGACCAACCGGTACTGCGGTGCAGGAGCGCCACTGAGTTCGTCCACGACCCAGACGATCGATGTCCCTCGGGCAGCGATCCGGCGTGCCCCTCGCGGGGTGCGGGACAAGGAGCGGTCGCCGAAGTAGCCAGCCATCCAGAACATGCTCAACCTCGTTTCGTGAAGGGACGCGAATGTGGACGGGGGAGGGCCTGCATGGCAGGCCCTCCCGATGCCGGGTAGGGGGGTCAGTTGTACTGACGACGCTTGTCCTCGCTACCGGAGCCGCCACTGCCCAGAGTGAGCTCGGCCGCGTCGCCGAGCTCGATCACCTCCAGATTCCGGCCCGCCTTGTTGGCATGCTCGAGGGGCTGAGTCATGTCGTCCTGGTTCATGTCGATCTCCTTGTGTGATTGAGGTGCCCTTCACCGACCATTTCCCGACGAACGGGGTCCAGCACGGACGCTTGCTCGCCCGAGACACGTGGACTTGGGCTAGCGTTGTTCCGTCGACTCGTGCCTTCGAGTCCGGTTGGTGCAGGTGCATTTTCTGCTGATCTCCAGTCAACGCGAGGCAGCGCGCGGTGGACATGGCGTCGGTGCTGCACTGTTGTCGCATCTGTGCAGCGTTGTCTCAGGAGTCGTCGCTCAGCAGGGTCATCTCGGGTGTGGGAGGGTGGATGTCACGGCGAAGTGAATTCGCTCGCCAGCGAAGGCTCGCCGGCTTCTCACAGGAGCGCTTGGCCGATGCGATGAAGGTCGACCGCTCCACGATCGCCCGTTGGGAGGCGGGCGAAGCCACGCCACTCGCGACGTTCCGACCCCAGCTCGCAAGCCTGCTCAACGTCTCGGCAGTCGAACTCGAGGAGATGCTCGCCCAAGACCCCGGGACTTCGGCCGGCGACGGCCGTCCGTCGCCGCCCCAACTGGTGATCAGCGGTAGCCGTTCCCCTGGATGCGACAACGATCTGCTTGACGAGACGGTGGCCGCGCTCTCACGGTTCGTGGCGTTCTCGGGTGTTGTCGTGAATCACGGACCTGTAGGGATCGGTATCGAGGTCGTCACCTACGTTGCTGACCAGTTCCGCCCGGCCGGGTTCTCGACGAGCACGGCCCGGTTCGGTCGCGAGAACGTCGTTCACGGATCGGACCTCATGATCGTCGTCGGCGGCGCATCCGGCACCGCGATCGAGGTGACCATCGCCCGGGCCCTTGGCATTCCGGTCCTGCCGTACGGTCCCAGCGGCGGCACTGCCGCACGTACGCTGGAGTCGCTGCTGGCAACGGATCGGACTGGCAGCGGCCGCATCGGCGAACTCGCCCGGTGCACGACACCCGCCGAGTTCACAGCCCTCATCGAGCGCACAATGCACGAGATTGGAACCCCGCTTTGAGTCGTCCGTACGTCCTACTGTCCGTTGCAGCGTCCCTGGACGGCTACATCGATGACGCCAGTCCCGATCGCCTGCTCTTGTCGAATGACGAGGACTTCGACCGGGTCGACGATGTGCGAGCGAGCGTCGACGCGATTCTGGTCGGCGCCAACACCATCCGGGCAGACAACCCTCGCCTGATGGTTCGCTCCGATGAGCGCCGCGACAAGCGAGTGGCAGACGGAAAGGCGGCGACACCGATCAAGGTCACGATCACCAATGCCGGCGACCTCGACGCTGACGCGAAGTTCTTCGCAACCGGCGACGTCGGCAAGATCGTCTACACCACCGACTCGTCATCCGCCGGACTCGCTGAGCGGCTCGTAGACGTAGCAACAGTCGTTGGAGTCGGGCCCACTGTCAACGCTGGGGCGATCCTCGACGACCTCGGATCACGTGGCGTTGAACGACTCATGGTCGAAGGCGGTGGGACCGTCCATACGATGTTCCTCACCTCGGGTCTCGTCGACGAGGTCCATCTGGTGTTCGCTCCGTTCCTTGTCGGCGACACGTCGGCGCCGCGCTTCGTCAACGCGGGCGCCTTCCCGCAAGACCCCAGCCACCGCATGCGCCTCGCCGAGACCCGCCAGATCGGTGACTGCGTACTCCTTCGTTACCTCCCGCGATGACTACGACACAAGACGCTTCCGACCTCGACCGCGTGTTGTTGATTCGTGCGATCGAGCTCGCCGAGCGGTGCCCGCCCTCGACCACTGCATTCTCCGTCGGGGCGCTCATCGCTGCACCTGACGGTGCCGTGCTCAGCGAAGGCTGGTCCCGCAAAGACGATCCGCACGAGCATGCTGAGGAGGCTGCGCTCGCTGCGCTGCCACGCGGCACTCAGCTTGTCGGCACGACGATCTACACATCTCTCGAGCCATGCAGCACCCGGGCTTCACGACCTGTGACCTGCACCCAGCACATCCTCAATGCGGGCATCCCGAGGATCGTGTATGCGTGGCGTGAGCCATCGACGTTCGTGGACTGCATAGGTGCGGAGACGCTTGCCGCAGCGGGCCGTGCCGTCATTCAGATCCCTGATCTTTCCGTCCTGGCACGTCAACCCAACCGTCATCTACTCGATGTCGAGTAGCGGCGGGACCTTTGGAACGACCTGACGTGCCCGTTCCTCAGAGCAACCACGGCATGGAAGGCGCGAGTGCTCCGATGACGAGCCCCGACGTGATCTCTACCGAGGCCAGCCCCGATGTTGCGGCGCGAGGCAGCAAGATCGCGGTGCTCCCGATCGGTAGCTTCGAGCAGCACGGTGACATCCTGCCGTTGTCGACCGACACCATCGTCGCGACCCAGATCGCCTCCATGGTCGCCCGCGCCTACGACCTTTGGCTGCTACCCCCGATAACCGTTTCCTGCTCCCAGGAGCACGCTGACTGGGCAGGCACCCTCAGCATCCCCGCCGCCACCCTTATCCGGTTGGTCGAAGACATCGTCGCCTCAGCCCGCGCGCAAGGCGCTGAGCACGTCGTGCTCATCAACGGGCACGGCGGCAACTACGTCCTGCAGAACATCGTCCAAGAAGCCAGTGGCCTCTCCATCTTCCCTGGTAGCAGCGGCTGGACCGCTGCGCGCGAGGCTGCTGGCCTGGAGACGAACGCTCACGACGACATGCACGCCGGAGAGCTCGAGGTCAGCATCCTGCTGCACTGCGCCCCGGGGCTTGTCGGCTCAAACTTCAAGCACCGGGATCATCTGTCCGGCAGCCGTCCCCACCTGCTTACCCACGGCCTGCGTCCATACACTGAAACAGGCATTGTTGGCAGCCCTTCGTTGGCAAGCGCAGAGAAGGGCGCGGCACTCTTGGACGTACTGGCGACGCTCTTCAATGTCCATCTCAGCGGCGTTCGAGGGTCGATGTAAGCCTGGGGCGCCAGCTGATGGGCGATGGTGGGAGTGCGTACTGTCATCAAGCTGGCGGGTGACCGTGCACGACACCGAGTGCATCGCGGCCAGTGCTTCGTTGCGTCACCCAACGTGAGCATCGCATCGGAAGTCGACGGGTCGTACCTCAAACAAAGTAACGACCGAACAAGGATGCGCAGGCGCATGGGGCCGGGCCGATGGTGGAGCGATGGATGCATCGCAGCAGACGGCGGATGAGGTTGCCGAGCGTCTCTTCGGCTCGCTCCTCGGAACGGTCGAGATCGTCTCGGTCTTCATGGGGGACCGGCTGGGCTGGTATCGCTCCCTGGCGGATGAGGGGCCGGCGAGTGCGGGCGAGCTGGCGGGGCGTACGGGGACGCAGGTTAGGTACGCACGGGAGTGGCTCGAGCAGCAGGCGGTGGCGGGGCTGTTGGTGGTCGAGGCCGACGGCGGTCCTGACGATCGGCGGTTTGCCATCCCGGCCAGCACGGCGGAGGTGATGACGGACTCGAGCAGCTTGGCTTATCTGGTGCCCATCGCGCGGATGTTCGGGGCGGTCGGGCCGGCGTTGCCTCGGCTGCTGGAGGCGTACCGGAACGGGGGTGGGGTCAGCTGGGACGAGCTCGGGAATGACGCTCGGGAGTCGCAGGCGGACGCCAACCGGCCCTGGTATGAGAAGCAGCTCGGGCCGGCGCTGGCCGGTGTGCCGGGTGTCCATGAGGCACTCTCCGCGGAAGGGTGCCGGATTCTCGACGTGGGCAGTGGTGGGGGATGGTCGAGCATCGCCCTGGCTCGCGCGTACCCCAAGGCCACCGTGCTCGGGATCGACATCGACCGGCCGTCGGTCGAGATGGCCATCGCGAACGCCCGGGAGGCAGGTGTCGAGGACCGGGTGCGGTTCCTGTGCCAGGACGCGGCCACCCTTCAGGCGGGGACGGTCGACGTGGCGTTCGCGTTCGAGTGCGTGCACGACATGCCGCGGCCGGTCGAGGTGCTCAGTGCGGTCCGGTCGACGCTCGTGCCCGGCGGGTCGCTGGTGGTGATGGACGAGGCGGTGGCGGACAGCTTCGCGCCGAACGGCGACGACCTGGAGCGGATCATGTACGGGTTCAGCCTCTTCGTGTGCCTGCCGGACGGCCTCTCGTCGCCGCCGAGCGTCGGGACCGGGACGGTGATGCGGCCGTCGACGCTGCAGGGGTACGGCGAGGCGGCGGGGTTCAGCGGGTTCGAGGTGCTCCCAATCGAGGAGTTCGGGTTCTGGCGGTTCTACCGGCTGTTCTGATCCCGTCCGAGCAGGCCGGGGTTGGCGCTGCGGCGTACGGTGGGTGCCGAAACCAGCAGCTCGCCCGAGGCGGCGCCATGAAGTTCACATCGTTCCGGGCCGTCGCCACGGTCCTCGGCGCTCTCGCGCTCGGCGGGTGCGGCACAGAATCGCCCACGGTGAAGAGCACGCCGACACCCTCTGGTGCCCCGTCGGTCACGGCACCCCCGACCCCCGCGCCCTCACCGACCGTCACCGAGACACCGCCGCTGTCGTCCGAGGGCCGCCCGATGCGCGGCGAGCTGTCCATCCCCGAGATCGGCGTCAGCGACCTGGAGGTCGTGCCCTACCGCGGCTGGACCGACGATGCCCCGGGCACCGAGATCCAGAACGGCGGCGTCGCGGCCAGTCCGTACGGCCCTCGCGGCGGCACCGGGCCGGGCGGGATCGGCAACTACCAGGTGACCGCCCACCGGCTCTCGTCCACGCAGGCGTTCCTCAGGCTGCCCGAGCTCCGGCGAGGGGACCGGGTCTCCGTGCGCACCGAGGAGGCGACGTACGTCTATCGCATCACCGGCACGCGGGAGACCTCGTTCCGCTCGGAGGCGTCGCTGCGGGCGCAGCGTGCGCCGGTCCCCGGCAAGCCAGGGGAGGAGCCCACCCGTGCGATGATCACGCTGTCGACCTGCGCCACGCCCGAGGATCACGCGGCCGGCAACTACTGGTCCGACGAGTTCGACAACCCCGAGCACCGCATCGACAAGATCGGCGTCCTCGTCGCCGTGCGATGAGACGCAGCCGCTGTCCCCGACATGTGGGAGGTCGTGGCTCGCGCCGGACACGTTGCGGCGTCGGCTTCGTACGCTGAAGCGGTGGTGCTGTTGGACACCAGGCTGCGGCTGCCTGTGGCGCGGCGGGAGCTCGTCGCCCGGGAGCGGCTGCTCGGGCGGATGCCGTCGGGAGGGGAGCGGCTGCCGCGGCTCGTGCTCATCTCCGCGCCTGCGGGGTTCGGCAAGACGACGCTGCTGACGCAGTGGGCCAACCGGTGGCAGGGGAGTGCGGCGGGAGCGGTTCGACGGGTGGCCTGGGTGTCGCTGAACGTCGGCGACGGCGACGCGCGGGCCTTCCTGGAGAGCCTGGTGGCGGCGGTGCGGGTGGCCGTCGACCTGGAGGCCGATGAACGTACGCCGGTCGGGTCGGTGCTGGTGAGCCTGGTCAACGCGATCGACGGGCTCGGAGGGGAGCTCGTGATCGCGTTGGACGACTATCACGTCATCGAGTCGGCCGAGGTGCATGCCGCGGTCACGTTCCTGCTGGACAACCTCCCGGCGAACGCAGCGATCGCGATGACCACCCGGGCCGACCCGCCACTCCCGATCGCCAGGCTGCGCGCCCGTGGCGAGCTGCTCGAGCTCCGGGCCGTCGATCTGCGGTTCACCCAGGAGGAGGCGAACGCGTTCCTCATCGACGTGATGGGTCTCGACATCGGTGCGGATCACGTGGCGTCGCTGGGCGAGCGCACCGAAGGGTGGGTCACCGGGATCCAGCTCGCGGCGGTCGCGTTGCGGGCGGGCGCTGACGTAGCCCGATTCGTCGAACGCTTCGCCGGCACACACCGCTTCGTGCTCGACTATCTCGTCGAGGAGGTCCTGGACCGGCAGAACGAGCAGGTGAGTCGGTTCCTGCTCGACACCTCGATCCTGGACCGGCTGACCGGGCCGTTGTGCGACGCGTTGACGGGCCGGCAGGACGGGCGCCGGATGCTCGAGGAGCTCGAAAGCGCCAATCTGTTCGTGGTCCCGCTCGACGAGGACCGGCGTTGGTATCGATATCACCAGCTCTTCGCCGATGCGCTCCGAGCGCGGCTCGCGGCTGAGGACCCGGACCGATCCCGGGCAGTTCACGCCGCGGCGGCTCGCTGGCACGAAGTGAACCAGCGTCCGCAGGACGCGGTCCAGCACGCGGTCGCTGCCCAGGACTTCGAGTACGCCGCGGACCTGGTCGAACAGGCGCTGCCGGAGGCGTCCCGTCGACGCCAGGACCGCCTCATTCTCCAATGGCTGCGAGGGCTGCCGGACCGCCTCGTCCGGCAGCGCCCGGTGCTGAACGTGACCGCCGCGTGGGGCCGGCTCGGCGCGGGCGACGTGGCCGAGGCAGGCAAGCGCTTGGACGAGGCCGCACGCGTGCTGGCGGAGATGCCTGAGGACCGGACGAGCGGACGTGACGACCTGAGGCAGCTGCCGATGACGATCGCGATGTACCGTGCCGCGATCGCCCAAGCTCGCGGCGACCCTCCGGAGGTCGCTGTCCAGGCGCGGACCATGCTGGACCTCGCCGGTCCCGACGACCATCTCGTCCGTGGCGCGGGATCCGGCTTCCTCGCACTCTCCGCGTGGGCCGAGGGTGACATCGACTCCGCCCGGGACACCTTCACCCAGGCCGTACGCAGCCTCCACTCCGCCGGCAACCTCGCCGACGAGCTCGGCGGGACGGTGGTCCTCGCCGAGCTCGCGCTCGCGCAGGGGAGTCCCGTCGAGGCCGAGCGGCTCTACGAGCGGGCGCTGGCCACGGCTCGCGAGCATCCCGACGTCGCGCTCCCCGTGACCGGTGACCTGCACGTCGGCCTCGCCGGCGTGCTCTGCGAGCGTGGCGATCTGACGGGGGCGACCGCCCATCTGTGTACCGCGCGAGAGCTCGGCGACGTCGCCTCGATCCCGGAGAACCGGCACCGCTGGTACGTCGCGATGGCCGCGCTCCGCCGCGCCGAGGGGGACCTCGAGGCAGCCGCCGCCCATCTGGACCACGCCCGCCTGCTCTATCTGCCCGGGTTCTTCCCGGAGACCCGCCCGTTGCCGGCTCTGCGTGCCCGCATCGACATTCTCCGCGGCCGGCTGGACCTCGCGGAGGGATGGACTCGAGAGACCCGTCCCACCGGTGACGGCGGCTATCTCGACGAGTGCAACCAGCTGACCCTCGCCCGGCTCCTGATCGCGACCCACCCGGCAGCGACCGCGCTCGACCTGCTCGGCCGTCTCCGCCCCGACGCCGAGCGACAAGGCAGGGGCGGCAGCCTCATCGAGATCGACATGCTCCAGGCGCTCGCCCACCACGCCGAGGGTGCCCTGGACGCGGCGATGCCGCCGCTCACCGGAGCGCTGGAGTCCGGGGTGCCCGCCGGGTACGTCCGGATCTTCCTCGACGAGGGGGAGGCGATGGCAGCGCTCCTCGCCCTCGCGCAGCGCCGCTCGCCGGCAACGGCCGCGATCGCCGCTCTGCGGACCAGCGAGGCCGAGGGGCCGAAGGCAGCCGCCGAGATACTCCCCGAGCCCCTCAGCGACCGAGAGCTGGAGGTGCTGAGGCTGCTCGCGACGGAGCTGACCGGTCCCGAGATCGCTCGCCGGCTGTTCGTCTCCGTCAACACCCTGCGCACCCACACCCGGCACATCTTCACCAAGCTCGACGTCACCACACGCGCGCGGGCCGTACGCCGGGCCCGCGATCTGGGCCTCGTGTGAACGCCGAGGGCGAATCACCAACCCGGTCACATCATCGTGTGATGCCCGGTCATCAGGTCGGTTCCTAACGTCCGAAGGACATCGCCGGACAACCGCCCGGCCACGCGAGAGGAGCTCGTCATGACCCACCGCACTACCCCGACACCCCAGAGCCTCACCCGAGCCGCCGGCGTCGCCGCGACCGCAGCGGGCTTGATCTTCATCGGCGTACAGCTCAACCACCCGCACCTCGACGTCACCTCGATCGCCACGACCGAGGTCGTCGTTCGGAGCTCGCTGAAGGTGCTGATGTGCGCACTGGCACTGGCCGGGTTCACCGGCATGCACCTCAGCCAGATCCGCCGCAACGGCCTCCTCGGACTCGTCGGCTACACGCTGATCAGCGCTGGCTACCTGCTCGTCCTCGCCACGACCCTGGCCTCGGCGTACGTCCTGCCCCACGTCGTCTCCAGCGACCCCGGCTTCGTCGAGGACTTCATCGCCGCGGCCACCGGCGGCAGCCCCAGTGGCGACCTCGGTGCGCTCGGTGTCGTCCTCCAGCTCCAGGGATTCGCCTACCTCGGTGGCGGCCTGCTGTTCGGGATCGCGCTGTTCCGCGCCGGCGTGCTCGCCCGCTGGGCCACGCTCCTGCTCGCCATCGGCGGGCTGGTCTCGGCACTGCTGACGGTGATGCCCGACGCGTTCTACCGACTGCTCGCCTTTCCCAACGGAATCGCGATGATCGGCCTCGGACTGTCCCTGTGGGCGTCTGCACGCCTGGTGACCACGCGGCCGGCCGAAGGCGCGCGGACCGCGGGTGCGCGATGAGGACCTGGCCGGTCCCTGCGGCCATGCTCGCGCTGGTCGCGTTCCCGCTCGTCGCCGGCACGCTCCGCCTCGTCGAGCTGGCGGGCGGGCCGGTCGTCCTCCCGCAGAACCCTCGTGTCGACGCCTCGCCGGCACCGGTCATCGTCCACGTGCTCGCCGCCGCGACCTACGCCGTGACCGGGGCCTTCCAGTTCCCTGCCCGGATACGCCGGGCTCATCCAGCCTGGCACCGCCGCACCGGCCGGGTCCTCGTCGTCGCGGGTCTCGCGGTCGCCGGCTCCGGCCTGTGGATGACCCTCTTCTACGCCGGCGCGCCCGGCGGTGGCCTGCTGTGGGCGGTGCGGATCGTGGTCAGCACCGCCATGGGGGCCGCGCTGGTCCTCGGCTTCGCCGCCATCCGGCGACGCGACATCCCCACGCATCGAGCCTGGATGATCCGGGCGTACGCCCTCGCCCTCGGCGCCGGCAGCCAGGTCTTCACCCAGGGAGTCGGCGAGGCCGTCTTCGGCACCGGCGAGCTCAGCACCGCGCTGTCGATCAGCGCGGGCTGGGTCCTCAACCTCGCCGTCGCCGAGTGGATCGTTCGCAGGTCGAGGCGGTGACCATGTCTGCGCCGCTCGACTACGAGGTCAGGATCGCCACCCATCTGGACGAGCACTGGGCCACCTCGCTCGGTTGTTCTGTGCTCATCCACGAGCCTGACGGCACGACCACGCTTCGGTGCCGGGTCCAGGACCAGTCCGAGCTGCACGGCCTGCTCGGCCGGATCCGCGACCTCGGTATCGACCTCATCTCGGTGCGACGCGACGCTCGACACATTTGAAATCGTCTCTCTAGAGCATTCGCTGCGTGGCGAGCGGTCCATCCCCGAGACAGGCGTGAACGACCTGGAGGCCGCGTGCTCTACCGCGGCTGGACCGACGACGCGCCCGGGACCGAGATCCAGAACGGTGGCGTCGCGGCCGGTCCGCACAACTACTGGTCCGACGGGTTCGACAACCCCGAGCACCGTATCGACAAGATCGGGGTCCTGGTCGGCATCAGGCGACTCGCAGCCCGACTCCCAGACCGTGAGGTCTACGTCCAAATTTCAGCACCCAGCCAGCGATGATCTGCTGAGATGAGCGGGTGACGCGCAGATTGAGGTGGCGGCGACACTTGGGGCTGCGGAGCAAGCGCCCAAGCGCTCGTGCAGCCTGGGCGGGAGGAGTCGTCGCGGCTGGCCTGCTCGCGTTGTATGTCCCTGCGTGGGCGGAGGTCGCGTGGGGCGAGCGAGTTGAGCGAGCCGAGGTTGTTGGCGTGGAGACGCTCCCTGCTGGACAGAGCAACGCGTGCACGACCGTTGAGGTAGGCGGTTCGGGCCAGCCGGAGGTCGAGCGTCATCCGAAGTACGAGATCACCTGGCGGTCGGTGAAAACGCCTGTCGGGCAGCCGGCAGTGTTCACCGGGCACTCGTGCGACCGTTACGAGATGGGCGAAGAGCGCAGCGTCATCCGCGGTGCGAGTCATCGCGTGACAATGGTCAACTGGCTCAACGCCAATGTGTACCGTGTCGCGTCGCTCTGTCTTCTTGGCGGTGCGTTGGTCGGCATCGTCGTCTTCATCGCGCTCCCTCGTGTCGGCAGCGACCAAGGTGCCGTGATCTGATCGCGTCATGGTCGACGGACGGGGCGTGGCGGCACTGGCCGCGACGCGCAATAGCCGGCTCCGCCAGATGGAGGATGCCAGACGATGAGGGTCAGCGGCTCTCGTCGATGGAGGCCGCCTGGTGGAAGCCTTCCCAGAGCCAGCCACCGGCCAGCGAGAGGCACTCCTCGGCGGTCACCCGGAGCAGCGTGGTGTCGCCGGCGAGGGCTGCGGCCAAGCCTGCGTCGAGGCGGGAAACCCAGGAGGTCCCGGCCTCGGTGTCGAGGGAGATGAGCTCGCGCATCAGCCACTTCCCGCCACCGCGCCAGCAGCCGTTGACGTCGAGGACCATTTCGGCCGTACGTCGCCACGTCTCGACGGCGACCGCGGTGCCCTCGGGGCCTGGGGCGGCGCCCTGCATGTCGTCGAGGAGATCGCTTAGTGCATACCGAGCGCGTGCCAGCGTCTCGGCCGGCAGGGGAGCGGGGCCGGCTTGGAGCACCTCTTCGCAGTAGCGACGTACGGCGGCTCCGCCGTCGCCGGGAAGAAGAGGTACGCCTCGAGCGACGAGTCGTGCCATCGTCGGTTTGCGCTCGGCCAGATCCTGGCTGACGAAGTGGCGGATGCTCGCCTCGGTGTGCACGAAGAGCTCCACCGGCCAGCCCCGATGACGCAGCGACTCGCGGTGGACCGTCGCGGTCGCGTCGAGCACGGTGATGTCGAGGTCCGACATCGGCGTCGCCCCGCCCAGGACGACCGACCCGCCTAACCACGCCTGCTGCGCTCTGGGAAACCACTCGCGGACCAAGTCCTCGGCGGCAGACACAGGGTCTGGCCGGTTCGTCACGGACGTGCTCATGAAGCGATGCTCAAATCCGGTGCGGGTCCTGCCCGGCTTCCTTCACGATGCGATCTCCGACCTCGAGCTCCTTCCACAGAGCGCGGTCGACGCGGACCTTCTGGGTCTGGCCGGACTCCGTACGGATCTTCACGCGGCGGTAGAGATTCGAACCGTCCAGCATCGCTCGTGACTTCTTGACGACCGTTCCGTCCCAAGACTCGTCGTGGCTCACGAATGTTCTCCTCGTTGCTCGTCATCGCCGACAGGAATTCGAGTACACCAGCCGGAGGGGACGGCGATGCGTCGCCGCGCCGTTCCCGCGGCGGCGCCACTTTGCCGTTGTGACGCCGGACACAGCGCCGAACCGTTGATCTAGAGCATTCGCTCTATTTAGATTGTTCGCATGTCCCGGCAGCGGCTCCACACGCTCGACGATCTGCTCGATGTCGCCGAGCAGATTGTGACCAGCGGCGACCCGTCGGGGCTGACGCTGCGGTCGCTGGCTGCTGCGGCGGGGGCGTCGAACGGGACGATCTACCACGCGTTCGGGTCGAAGGACGTGCTGCTCGCGCGGCTGTGGCTGCGGTCCTGGTGCCGGCTGGGCGACCTGATGGCGGAGTCGATGGGGCAGGGGGCCACCGGTGAGGACGCCGTCGTCGCGGTGGCGCTGACCCCCGTCGAGTTCGTACGCCGCTTCCCGGCCAGCGCTCGGCTCTTCTTCGCCCAGCGCCGTGACCAGCTCTTCTCCGCCGACCTTCCACCCGAGATCGAGACCGAGCTGGCCACCGTGCAGGAGAAGTTCGTCGAGGTGCTGATCACCCTGGCGCGTGGCGTGTGGGACCGCGGTGACCGGGTCGCGGTGGAGGCGATCGCGGTCTGCGTGGTCGACCTGCCCGGCGGGATCCTGCGCCGCTGCATCCTCGAGGACCGCGAGGCCGACGAGGCCACCGCCGCCCGGCTCGAGGCCGCGGTCCGCGCCATCCTCACGGTCCCGCTCGAGCCGCGTCAGGCCAAGGCATCACCGCATACAACGAGGAGCAACCCGTGACCCGAGACCAGTCGATCCTGGCGCAGCCGCTGGAGCTGCCGAACGGGTTCGTGATCCCGAACCGGCTCGCCAAGGCCGCCCTCAGCGAGGGCCTGGGGCGCCGCGACTTCACCCCGGGAAGCCGGATCAAGAACCTCTACCGGCGCTGGGCCGAGAGCGGCGTCGGGCTCTCGATCACCGGCAACGTGATGGTCGACCGCACCGCGATCGGCGAGCCGGGCAACGTCGTGGTCGAGGACGATCGCCACGTCGAGGACCTGGCCGAGTGGGCGCAGATCGCCAAAGCAGGCGGCTCGAAGGTCTGGGTCCAGATCAACCACCCGGGCCGGCAGACGCCGCGTACGCTCACCGCTCATCCGGTGGCGCCCTCGGCGATCGCGGTGCCCGGCACGGGCGGTCTCTTCGCGGAGCCCCGGGAGCTGACGAACGGCGAGATCGAGGACCTGATCCAGCGCTTCGCGACCACGGCGAAGGTCGTGACCGGGGCGGGCTTCGACGGCGTACAGATCCATGGTGCGCACGGCTATCTGATCAGCCAGTTCCTCTCGCCGCTCTCCAACCAGCGCACCGACGCCTGGGGCGGCACCCCGGAGAAGCGGCGGCGCTTCGTGATCGAGGTGCTCCGCGCGATCCGTGCGGAAGTCGGACAACAGACACCCGTCGCGATCAAGCTCAACTCCGCCGACTTCCAGAAGGGTGGCTTCGACGAGGAGGAGTCGCTCGAGGTGGTCCATGCGCTCGCCGAGGAGGGCCTGGACCTGCTGGAGATCTCCGGCGGCACCTACACCTCGGCGGCGATGCTCGGCGTGGACCCGTCACTGAAGGCGAGCACTCGGAGGCGGGAGGCGTACTTCCTCTCCTACGCCGAACGCGTCCGCGCCGAGCTCCCGACGCTGCCGCTGATGCTCACCGGCGGGTTCCGGACGGCCGGCGGGATGGTCGACGCCGTCGAGTCCGGTGCCGTCGACCTCGTCGGCCTGGGAAGGCCGCTCACCGTGCAGCCCGACTTCCCGGCGCAACTGCTGGCCGGCCGCGCCGACGAGAGCGTCGTCAACCCGCGGCGCAGCGGCATCCGGATGCTCGACAGCCTCACCGAGCTGACCTACTACAGCGTCCAGATGTGGCGGATGGCCAAGGGCAAGGAGCCGGCGCCCGACCGGCACGCGGCGCTCAACGTGACCCAGTACCTCCTCAACAACGGCCTCGAGAGCCTGCGCTCCCCGCGCGGCTGACCCTGAAAGGACACCCCAATGACAGCGACCCTCACCCAGCGAGACGGCGTGTACGTCCTCGACATCGGCGACACCGAGAACCGGTTCAGCCCCGACTGGATGACCTCGGTGAACGAGGCCCTCGACCAGGTCGTGGCAGCGCCCGCGCCGCTGGTCGTGGCCGCGACCGGCAAGTTCTACTCCAACGGGCTCGACCTCGACTGGCTCGGGCAGAACGCCGACCAGTTCGAGCCGTACGTCGCCCAGGTGCAAGCCCTGCTCGCCCGCCTCCTGGTCCTCCCGGTGCCGACGGCGACGGCGATCAACGGGCACGCCTTCGGTGCCGGCGCGATGCTCGCGATGACCCTCGACTGGCGGATCATGCGCGAGGACCGCGGCTTCTTCTGCTTCCCCGAGGTCGACATCCAGATCCCGTTCACCCCCGGCATGGCCGCCCTGATCCAGGCCAAGCTCACCCCGCGCGCGGCGACCGACTCGATGACCACCGGCCGCCGCTTCCCCGGCCCCGACGCGCTCGCCGCCGGCATCGTCGACGGCACGGCACCTGAGGCCGAGCTCCTCGAGCAGGCGATCGCACGCGTCGCCCCTCTCGCGGGCAAGCCGGCCGAGACGCTCGGCAAGATCAAGTCGACGATGTACGCCACCGCGGTCGCCGCCCTCCTGGGTGAGGGCGCCTGACCGACCGCCCCGCGACCCGCGTTACCTCGAACTTACGAGCTGACGCGCACTCCGTATTCCAGGCGTAACCAGCCAGAAACGCCTGGCCCAAAGGCTTGATCCCATGACCAAGCCCCTCCGCGACGCGCACCGCCACATCGGCCGGCTGCCGGCGTACCCCTTCTACGGGGGTCCGGCGATCAATGCCGATGTGACCGCGCGCGCCACTGTGAAGGAGCTGGTCGCCGACCTCGACGCCGACAGGATCGAGCGGGCGCTCGTGCTGCCGAACTACGGCGTGCCCGACCCCGACGCCGCCTTCGGCCTCAACCACCTGGCCATCGAGGCCGCCCAGAGCGACGACCGGATCCGGTGCGGCCTGTGGGTCTCCCCGAAGCCGGGCGACTCCGCCCGCAACGACGCGGCCCTGGCCCTTGCCGGCGAGGAGGGCGTGGCGGCGCTCAAGACCAGCTTCCTGCTCGGCGGCCACCCCACCGACCCCGACTGCCTCGAGCAGCTCGACAAGGTCTTCGCGGCCGCCCGGGAGCACGACCTGACCGTGCACGTGCACACCTCGCCCGGTGCCGCCTCGGACGTCGACCAGATCGGCACGCTCGTGGAGCGCTATGCCCGCGACGTACGTCTCCATCTCGTGCATCTCGGCGGCGGGATGAGCGGCCACATGAAGCTGATCGGCGGCCGCCTCTTCGACTGGATCGAGGCGGGGATGCAGGTCTACACCGACACCAGCTGGGCGATCGGCTTCGCGCCTGCCTGGCTGGTGCAGGAGATCGAGCGCCGCGGCGTCGGGCACGACCGCATCCTCTTCGCCACCGACGCGCCCTGGGGCGACTTCGCCGGTGAGCACGCGCGGCTGGCCGCCGCGGCCGGCGACGGCGAGCTCGCCGATGCCTTCTTCCACCACAACTTCTCAGCCCTCTACGGCTGAGACCGGCGGCTCCGCCGCCGGCCACTCGTCAAGGACGACGAGCCCGCTCCCATCCCGCATCGCCCATCCGACCTCTCTGGAGACCCCGTGACCACTGACACCGCTGACATCGACGCCCAGATCGCCGAGAACATGGCCAAGTCGCTCGGCGAGATCCCGCACCCCTCGCAGCAGCCGGGCACCAACATCTACGGCTCGACCAAGATCTTCCCCGACTACCGGGCCGAGGAGGGGGAGACCTACTTCACCCTCGTCCACGGCATCCCGCACGAGTCCTCGGTCAGCTTCGTCGCCGTCCTGCAGGCGACCCGGGCCCTGCGCAAGGGCTTCGAGTCCGCCATCTACTTCTACGGGCCGGGCACGCTCGCGTGCATGGCCTCGCGTGGCTTCCCGACGATGGGCGATGCCGGGTTCCCCGGGGAGCTCAACACCAACGGCGCCATCGAGACCTTCATCAAGGAGGGCGGCACGGTCTTCTGCTGCCGTTTCGGGATGGGACTCCACGGCCTCCGCGAGGAGGACCTGATCGAGGGTGTCGTGCCCTCGCACCCGCTCGACGTCCAGGACGCGCTGATCCACTACGCCCGCAAGGGCGCCATCATCAACTCGACCTACAACCTCTGAGGGACCGGCCATGACCTCGCCGATCTCGTCCAGCACCCGCGTCGACGTCGCCATCCAGGGGATCCGCCTGCTCGACGCCCCCGTCGCCCGCCGCTCGGGCGCGGGACCGAGCGACGACGGCCACGTCCTCCTGGACGGGGTCGGCGCGGCCATCCCGCTCAACCCCCGCAGCCCCTATTCCGTACGCGGCGGCAAGCTGCTCCTCGACGGGGCCGACACCGGTCTCGGGGTCGAGGCCGTCGCCCGCCCCCGCTTCTACGACCTGGTCACCGCCGACGGCGTCGGCTACGACAAGATCGCCCGCCTGCACTCGGCCAACGTGCTCGCCACGACCGTGGTGCAGACCTGCTCCCGCTACGACGTCGAGGAGCGCTGTCGCTTCTGTGCGATCGAGGAGTCGCTGAGCCAGGGCTCCACGATCGCGGTCAAGCAGCCGGCCCAGCTCGCCGAGGTCGCCCGGGCGGCGGTCGAGCTGGACGGTGTCACTCAGATGGTCATGACCACCGGCACCTCCCGAGGCCGCGACCGCGGCGCGACGCATCTGGCCCGCTGCGTACGGGCGGTGCGGGAGGCGGTGCCGGACCTGCCCATCCAGGTGCAGTGCGAGCCGCCGGGTGACCTCGCCTCGATCCAGGACCTCTATGACGCGGGTGCTCGCTCGATCGGGATCCACGTCGAGTCTCTCGACGACGCCGCCCGGCTGCGCTGGATGCCGGGCAAGGGAGCGGTGCCGCTGGGCGAATACCGGGCCGCCTGGGCCGAGGCGGTCCGGGTCTTCGGCTGGAACCAGGTCTCGACCTACCTCCTGGTCGGACTCGGCGAGGACCCCGACGAGCTGGTCGCCGGCTGCGAGGAGCTCATCGCGATGGGCGTCTACCCGTTCGTGGTGCCCTACCGCCCGCTGGTCGGCACCCTCGCCAAGGACGTCGACGGCGTCCCGGCACCGCCGCACGCCGACGTCTACCGGGTCACCTCCCGGGTCGCGGCACTTCTGCGCCGGGCCGGGATGGCCGGCACCGACCAGGCCGCCGGCTGCGCTGCGTGCGGTGCCTGCTCGGCACTCGGCGCCTGCCGGGAGGAGTCGGCATGACCGAGCTTCTCGACGACGTCATCCTGGCCGGAGCGGCACGTCGCTCGCCAGGCCTTGAGGGCTACACCGTGGTCGCGGCAGGCTCCGCGGCCGATCTGGACGCCTACCTCCGGCTGCGCCGCGAGGTCTTCGTCACCGAGCAGGGCCTCTTCGCGGGCTCCGACCTCGACGACGTCGACGACGACCCCCGCCGGATCGTGCTGCTGGCCCGGGCCGACGACGGCGAGGTGCTGGGTGGCGTACGGCTCCACCCGGCGCGGCCGAACGCACCTGATGTGGGCTGGTGGCGCGGCAGCCGGCTGGCGGTCAAGCAGGACGCGCGACAGCTCCTGGGCGTGGGTGCGGCGCTCGTCCGGGCGGCCTGCGCCGCGGCCGAGCAGGCCGGCGCGCTCCGCTTCGACGCGACCGTCCAGGCGCGCAACGAGGCCCTGTTCCGCAGGCTCGGCTGGGTCCCGCGGGAGCGGATCCACCTGCACGAGATGACCCACGTGGTCATGGAATGGCCGCTCGTACGCATCAAGCAGCTCTCCGAGGCCACCAAGTCGCCGCTGGGCGACCTGGTCGGCGCCCTGGTCGGGCGCTCGACCCCCGGCTTCCGGGGCGACGATGGCGCGCCGGTCCCGGGCAGCGACCTGGTCGCCGCCTGCGACGCGATCCTGCCTTCGATGGTCGAGCGAGACCCCGAGTGGGCCGGGTGGTGCTCGGTCCTGGTCAACGTCAACGACCTGTCCGCGATGGGCGCCGAGCCGGTCGGCCTGCTCGACGCCATCGGCGCCCGGGACGCCTCCTTCGCCCGGCGGATCGTGCGCGGCCTGGCCGAGGCGGCGCAGGCCTGGGGCGTGCCCGTCCTCGGCGGCCACACCCAGCTCGGCGTCCCGGCCGCGCTCTCGGTCACCGCGCTGGGACGTGCGGAACGACCGGTTCCGGGCGGTGGGGGAGCACCCGGCAACCGTCTCCGGCTCAGCGCGGACCTGGGTGGAGGATGGCGGCCCGGCTACCGCGGCCGGCAGTGGGACTCCTCCTCGCATCGCACCTCGGCCGAGCTGCGCGCGCTGTCCGGGGTCGTACCCGCGCTGGCACCCGCAGCGGCCAAGGACGTCAGCATGGCCGGCCTCGTCGGCACCGCGGGCATGCTGGCCGAGGCCAGCGGATGCCGCGCGATCATCGACGTCGCCGCCGTCCCCACCCCGGCCGCGGCGTCGACCGCGGACTGGCTCACCTGCTTCCCGGGCTTCGCGATGCTCACCGCGGAGTCGCCCGGCCGCGGCGCCGCCCGGCCCGCTCTGCCCGGCTTCGTCACCTCCGCCGTCTGCGGTGAGCTCGTCCCCGGCACAGGCGTCGGCCTGCGCTGGCCGGACGGCACCGTCACCGACGCCATCGACCACACCGTCACCGGACTAGGACCTGCAACATGACCACCACCGCCCCACACCGCGGCACCGCCGTCGCGGCCGTCTGCGCCGGCTTCGGCCGTGACGTCGACGAGAACCTCGCCCAGATCGCCGGCCTCATCGAGGATGCCCGCCGAGCCGGCGTCGGCCTGCTCGCCCTCCCCGAGGCGTGCCTGGGCGGCTACCTCTCCGTCCTCGGGGCCGGGCGCGACGGCGACCACGACGAGACGCCCGAGGACCTCCCGCCCGTGATGGACATCGACGGCCCCGAGCTCCGGCGGGTCGCCGAGATGGCCGGTGACATGACCGTGGTCGTCGGCCTGTGCGAGTCCGACGGGACCGACCGCTACAACACCGCGGCGATCATCACCGGCGACGGCGTGCTGGGATCTCACCGCAAGGTGCACCAGCCGCTCGGGGAGAACCTCTACTACGCGGCGGGGGAGGGATTCGGCTGCGTCGATACTCCGGCGGGCCGGATCGGTGCCCTGATCTGCTACGACAAGGCCTTCCCCGAGGGAGCGCGGGCGCTGGCCGTCGACGGCGCCGAGGTGATCGCCTGCATCTCTGCCTGGCCGGCCTCGCGCACCGCCACCAGCGCGTCGATCGAGAACGACCGCTGGACGAAGCGGTTCAACCTCTTCGACGCCGCCAGGGCACTGGAGAACCAGGTGGTCTGGCTGGCCTCCAACCAGCACGGGACCTTCGGCAAGCTCCGGTTCGTCGCCAACGCGAAGGTGGTCGGTCCGGGAGGCGACCTCCTGGCGACCACCGGCGTGAACGCCGGCATGGCCGTGGCCGAGCTGGACGTGCCGAGCGCGCTGGCGACTGCGCGGCGGGCGATGTTCCACCTCCGTGACCGCCGGCCCGAGGCGTACCCCACCGCGCTGGCGACCGCCGAGCCCCTCTCCCAGGTGGGTGATGGCCGTGCCTGAGATGACCTTCACCGTGCGCTGGCCGGACGGAAAGGTGGAGGACTGCTACTCGCCCTCGCTGGTGGTGCACGACCACCTGACGATCGGCCGGACGTACGCCGTCGACGACTTCCTCGACCGCAGCCTCACCGCGCTGGCCACCGCCGCCGAACGGGTCCGGGTGAAGTTCGGCTTCGCCTGCACCAGCGCGATGGCGACCTCCGATCAGCTGCGTGCCTCGGCCGCTGCGTACGCCCCTGGGCAGCCCGTCACCGTCCTGGCCATGCACCCGCCCCTCCCCGCCACGCCGAGCCCGCAGGAGTCCCGATGAGCACCCACCGCACCACCGTCGCGATCGTCGGCGGCGGGCAGGCAGGTCTCGCGGCCAGCTGGTTCCTCGTCCGTGACGGTGTGGACCACGTCGTCCTCGAGGCGGGCACCGCCGGTCACGAGTGGGCCGAAACCCGCTGGGACAACTTCACCCTGGTGACGCCCAACTGGCACTGCCGGCTGCCCGGCTACGAGTACGCCGGCCCCGACCCGGACGGCTTCATGACCCGCGACGAGGTGGTGTCGTGGCTTGCCGGCTACGCGCCGACCTTCGGTCCGCCGGTGCGCGAGCACACCCGGGTGACCTCGCTGACCCAGCGCGCCGGAGGCGGGTTCCTGATCGAGGCCGAGGGTCCTGACGGCGCCGAGACCTGGGAGGCCGACCATGTCGTGGTCGCCACGGGCGGCTACCACGTCCCTGTCGTCCCGGGTTGGGCTCCCGCGCTCGACCCCGGCATCGACCAGCTGCACTCGGCGGACTACAAGAGCGCCGCGCGGCTCCGCCCGGGCGCGGTGCTGGTGGTCGGCTCGGGGCAGTCCGGGGCGCAGATCGCCGAGGACCTGCACCTGGAGGGACGCCAGGTGCATCTCGCGATCGGCGACGCTCCCCGGGTCGCCCGGTTCCACCGGGGGCGGGACTGCATGACCTGGCTGGCCGAGATGGGGCTCTACGACACCCCGGTCACCAGCTACCCGGGCGGGCTCGCCGCGCGAGAGAAGACCAACCACTACGTCACCGGCCGCGACGGCGGGCGCGACATCGACCTGCGCCAGTTCGCCGCCGAGGGCATGCGGCTCTACGGGCGGCTCGAATCAGGAGTCGGCACCGAACTCACGCTCGCGCCGACCCTGCGCGACGCGCTCGACTCCGCCGACGACGTCTACCGCTCGATCTGCCGCGACATCGACGCCCACATCGAGGCGCAGGGACTCGAGGTCGCCCCCGCCGAGGCGTACCGCCCGGTCTGGGAGCCGGAGTCCGACCCCACCGGACTCGACCTCGCCGAGGCAGGCATCACCACGATCATCTGGGCGATCGGCTACCGGCCCGACTACCGCTGGGTCCGTGCCGGGGTCTTCGACGGCACCGGGAGGCCGACCCATACGCGTGGGGTGACGGCGGTCCCCGGGCTCTGCTTCCTCGGGCTGCCGTGGCTGCACACCTGGGGATCGGGCCGCTATCTCGGCATCGCCGCGGACGCGGAGCACGTCACCGGCGTGATCACCGGCCGAGCCGGCGAGACGACCGAGCCCGCCGCCGACCTGGCGCGCCGGCACTCACCCGGCCCCCTGGACGCCTCGGCCGCGGTGGCCTGAGCGAATCGCGGCCCAGCGCGATGACGACGGATAGGTTGAGGACCATGTCGAAGGTGCGGATCGGGGCGGTCGCGGCCCATTTCGGGCGTGACCTGACCCGTGCGATCGCGAAGCTCGAGGGGATCGTCGAGGACGCCCGCCGCAACGGCGTCGGCCTCCTGGTCCTCCCCGACGCGACCCTCGGCGGCTACCTCTCCGACCTGCGCCATCCGGACCCGCACGCGCTGCCGCCCGCCCTGACCGAGGACTCCTTCGAGATGGGCCGGGTGATCGCCGCGGCCGGCGAGATGGTGGTCTGCCTCGGCTACGCCGAGGAGGTCGTCGTCGAGGGCCAGGCTCGGCTCTACAACTCCGCCGTGTGCCTCAGCGGCGACGGGGTCCTCGGACGCCACCGCAAGGTGCACCAGCCCGCCGGCGAGTCCCTCGTGTACGCGGCGGGGGAGAGGTTCGCGGCCTTCGACACCCCGGTCGGACGGCTGGGGATGCTCATCGACTACGACAAGACCTTTCCGGAGGCGGCCCGCACCCTCGCCCTCGACGGAGCCTCGGTGATCGCCTGTCTCTCGGCCTGGCCGGCCTCGGTCACCGACCGTGCCTCCCGGCTCCCGCAGGACCGGCAGTCGCGGCTCTTCGACCTCTACGACCAGGCCCGCGCGGCCGAGAACCAGGTCGTCTGGGTCTCCTCCAACCAGACCGGGGTGATGGGCGGCCTGCGGTTCCTGGGCCAGGCCAAGGTCGTCGGTCCCGGTGGCGAGATCCTCGCCCGCACCACCTCCAAGGGCGGCCTGGCCGTCGCGGAGATCGACGTCGAGGCGGAGGTCTCCCGGTCCCGGCGGGTCCTGCACCACCTCAAGGAGCTGACCCCGACGGCGTACACGTTCCCGGGGAGCCCTCGATGAGGCTGGCACGATGAGGATCGCACTGCTCACCTACTCCACCCGGCCGCGCGGCGGCGTCGTGCACACGCTGGCGCTCGCCGAGGCGCTGGCCGCGCTCGGCGAGGACGTGCACGTCTGGACGCTGGGCCGGCACGGCGACACGGCGTTCTTCCGCCCGGTCGCGCCCGCCGTCACGGTTCACGCCGTGCCGTTCGAGGCACGCGAGGAGGAGACCGTGGGGGAGCGGATCGTGCGCTCCATCGACGTGCTGAGAGCCGCCTTCGCGCGGCGGCGGGACCACTACGACATCGTGCACGCCCAGGACTGCATCAGCGCCAACGCCGCCCTGCCCTGCCTCCGCACCATCCACCACCTCGACCACTTCACCACCCCGCAGCTCGCCGCCTGCCACGAGAAGGCGGTCGTCGAGCCGTACGCCCGGATCTGTGTCTCGCAGTCGGTGGCCGACGAGGTCTCGGCCGGGTGGGGGCTCACCCCGACCGTCATCCCCAACGGCGTCGACGCCACCCGGTTCGCCGCCGGAGCCGCCGACGAGGCCGGGCGAAAGGCCTGGCGCGAGCGGCTGGGCAGCTACGTGCTCGCGCTCGGCGGGATCGAGCCGCGCAAGGGTTCGCTCGACCTGCTCGAGGCGTACGCCGCGCTCCGCGCATCCGATCCCCGCCACCAGGACCTGACGCTGGTCCTCGGTGGCGGCGAGACGCTCTTCGACTACCGCGACTACCGGGCCGCGTTCGACGCCCGGGCGCGTGAGCTGGGGGTGCCCGTCGTCGTCACCGGCGTGCTCGCGGAGGACGAGCTCCCGCCTCTGGTGGCCGAGGCGCGCGCACTCGCGATGGTCTCGACCAAGGAGGGCTTCGGGCTCGCGGCCCTGGAGGCGCTCGCCGCCGGCGTACCCGTCGTGGCGCGGGACCTGCCCGTGCTCCGCGAGGTCTTCGGCGAGACCGTCGCCTACGCCGCGACGCCGGCGGAGATCGCCCTGGCGCTGGGCAAGGTCCTGGACACGCCTCCCGACCCGGCCGCCGGGCGGGACCTCGCGGCGCATCACACCTGGGCGCGCGCCGCCGTCGCCCACCGGGCGTTCTACGAGCGCATCCGAGCTCAGGACGCGAGTGCCCCGATCCCGAGGACGACGATGACGAGCGCACCGAGCATCGCCAGCAGCGGCCACACCCAGCGTAGATAGGTGCCGTACGGCACCCGGGCGATCGCCAGGCCACCCATGACCACCGCCGAGGTCGGGATGAAGAGGTTCATCAGCCCGTTGGCGCTCTGGAAGGCCGTGACCACCAGATCGGCCTGGACCCCGACGAACGCGGCCAGCGGCGCCATGATCGGCATGGCGACGGTCGCCAGCCCCGAGGACGACGGGATCAGGAACGAGAGGGGCAGGAACAGCAGGAACGCGACGACCGCGAACCCGACGGACCCGAGCCCCTCCACGGCCTGCTCGGCCCAGTTCAGCACGGTGTCGGTGACGCCGCCGTTGTTCATGACGACGGTGATGCCGCGAGCGATGCCGATGATGAGCGCCACGCCGAGGAGGTCGCGCGCCCCGGCGACGAAGGAGTCGGTGAGCTCGGTCTCGCTCATCCGCGCGATCAGGCCGATGATGACGGAGAAGAGGATGAACAGGGCGGTCATCTCGGGGAACCACCACCACAGCGTGGGCAGCCCGATGCCCATGTCCTGCCAGGGGATGACGCCGTACATCATCAGGCCGAACGCCAGCCCGAAGGTGATCAGGATCCACTTCTCGCGCCCGGACATCCCGCTCGCCCCGGCATCGTCCTGCTGCACCGCGAAGTGGCCCTCGTTGGCCTCCTTCATCTCGTGCACGACCGACCTGGTGGGGTCGCGGCGGACCCGCTCGGCGTAGCGCATGACGAAGAAGATCCCGATGGCCAGCCCGACGACCAGGATGATCAGCCGGGACAGCAGACCGTCGCTGATGTTGATGCCGGCGAACCCGGAGGCGATGCCGGTCGCGAACGGGTTGATGGTGGAGCCGAGGGTGCCGATGCCGCACCCGAGGAGGACGACCGCGGCTCCGGTCATCGCGTCGTAGCCGGCCGCGATCATGACCGCGATGACGAGACTGTAGAACGCCAGGCTCTCTTCGGCCATCCCGTAGGTGGAGCCGCCGAGGGCGAAGACCATCATCAGGATCGGGATCATCCAGCGTTCGCGGCCGCGGAGCCTCGCCACGAGGCTGCCGATCCCGTTCTGGATGGCGCCGGTGCGCATCGTGACCCCGAGGAAGCCGCCGATGATGATGATGAACAGGGCGACGTCGATCGCCCCGAAGAGGACGCCGCTGTTGTAGTAGCTGATGTTCCCCTTGTCGTCCTCGATGCCGTAGAGACCGTTGATCGGTGCCGTCAGCGAGTCGGTCAGGATCCGTGCGGGGTCCCCCTCGACCTCGTGGTACGTCCCCGGTATGGGGGCGCCGTCCGGGTCGAGGTCGTAGGCACCTGCCGGGATCAGCCAGGTGGCCAGAGCCATCAGCACGATGAGCGCGAACAGGATGGTGTACGCCGACGGCAGCCGGAATCGGGGCCCGGCCTCGGGCGTGGGGGACACGGGCTGGTCACTCATGGTGAGGCTCCTCTGGGTCCTGGTCCTGGTCCGGGTCCTGCGGGGTGGTGGCGTCGTCCGCCCAGTCCCTGGTGGCCTTCGGGACCTTGAACCCGAGGTATCCGTAGGCGATGTCCAGCAGGGGACTGAGCAGGTTGAAGAAGGCGAACGGGAAGTAGGCGGCGGTCGAGACCCCGAGCACGCCGGAGATGTAGGCGCCGCAGGTGTTCCACGGCACCAGCACCGACGTCACGGTCCCGGAGTCCT
Source organism: Nocardioides sp. NPDC059952 (assembly GCF_042730435.1). NCBI lineage: Bacteria > Bacillati > Actinomycetota > Actinomycetes > Propionibacteriales > Nocardioidaceae > Nocardioides > Nocardioides sp. NPDC059952. Next base: position 117,637 of record NZ_JBHWLY010000002.1, read on the forward strand.
CCACAGCCCGGGACAGGACCTGTGGCGCCAGGCCACGGCGGGAGAACTCGCGCCGGTACATGCGCGCGGGCAGCACGTCGGCGACGTACTGGTCCCCGGCGATCACGTTGAGCCCGATGCCGCTGGAGTTCACCGCGAGGATGAGGGAGCCGCGGCTGCGGGCACGGGAGACGATCGGCTGCAGGAGGCGTTGCAGGAACCCGGCGTGCTCCATGACCGCAGCGAACGACAGGGCGCCGAGCACCAGCCAGATCGTGGTGAGCAGGCTGGCCATCCCGCCCCGCGAGAACAGCTCGTCGATGGGCTCGACGCCCGAGTCGCTGACGAAGCCGGTGGCCATGGCTGCGAAGACGGCATGGACCCCCGTCAGGAACGGGCCGTAGTCGGGGTTGTCGACGAACGCGGTGACCGCGTCCCACTGCGTGAACAGCGCCAGGATGCCCGCGAACAGCGCCGAGCCCAGGATCGAGAGGAACGGTGGGAACTTGAACACGGCGAAGACCACCAGCAGGAGCAGCGGCAGCAGATTGAGGAACGAGATGTCGAACGCCTGCCCCAGCGCCTCGCGCGCGGCGTCGGTGCTGATCGCCGCGTCCGGGTCGGCGTTGAGGCCGAGGAAGAAGAAGATCACCAGGCTGATCCCGAGAGCCGGGCCGGCCGTCCAGAACATGTTCCGGACGTGCTCGCCCACGGTCAGCCCACCGCCCACGAGCCGGGGCACGAGGATGGTGGTCTCCGAGAGCGGGGTCATCTTGTCGCCGAAGTACGCACCGCAGATCACCGCACCCGCAGCCGTCGCCTCCGAGAGGCCCATCACCGAGGCCATCCCGACGAACGCGACGCCCAAGGTGCCGGCTGTGGTCCAGGAGCTGCCGGTGACCATCCCGACCAGCGCGCACACGACCGCGGCGGTGAGGTAGAACCAGGTCGGGCTCACGATCGCGATGCCGTAGTCGACGATCGTCGGGATGGTGCCGGCCATGTTCCAGGTGCCGATCAGGGACCCGACCGCGAGCAGGATGAAGATCGCTCCCACGGCCGAGGTGACGCCCCCGACGGCAGCCTCGGCCACACCGGCGACCGTGTAGCCGTTCTTGAACGCCATCAGGCTCGCGAAGGCCGCACTGATCAGCAGCGCCACCTGGAGCGGCCCGTTGGTGGCGTCGATCCCGAAGACGATGATGGTGAGCGCGAGCAGCGCGATGAGCACGACGATCGGCAGCAGCGCGTCGAGGAGCGTCGGTGGACGGGGCCCGCGTCCCGCCGCTCCGTCCTCCACCGGACCCTCAGCCACGTGGGCCATGGCGGCCTCCTAGACGCCGTCCCGGACGACGATCGTCACCTGGTCGGCTCCCAGCGAGCCGACGTACCGGCCGTGGTGGTGCACCGGCCCGCGGGCCCAGAGGACCAGCCCGACGACACAGGCCAGCACAGCCACGACGATGACCCAGCGGGGCAGCTCGGAATACATGACACCGCCCTCTCAGACCGGGTCCCGGGTCAGCGGGCAGGTCATGCAGTGGCCACCGCCGCGGCCCTTGCCCAGCTCGAATCCCTCGATCGTGACCACCTCGACGCCGGCCGCGCGCATCTTCGCGATCGTGTAGGTGTTGCGCTCGTAGGCGACGACGACGCCCGGCTCCAGCGCGACCACGTTGTTGCCGTCGTCCCACTGCTCCCGTTCCTGCTGGTACGCGTCGCCGCCGGTCTCCACGACCTGCAGCTTCGGGACACCCATCGCATCGGCTACGGCACCGAGGAACGAGTCCTCCTCCGTGACGTGGAAACGCTGCCCGTTGCTGCCCGGCCGGAGGCTGATCGCCCGTACGCCGCCGACCACCCGGGGGTAGGCGGTGACCTTGTCGCGGTCGAGCATGGTGAACACCGTGTCCAGGTGCATGTGCGCGCGGTCCTTGGTCATCACGGCCGCGATGACGCGTTCGGCGGCCCCCTTGTCGAACAGGGCGGCGGCGATCTGCTCGATCATGCGCGCCTGGGAGCGCTCGCTCATCCCGATCAGCACGGTGCCGTTGCCGATCGGCTGGACATCGCCTCCCTCCAGGGAGGAACGGCCGAAGTCGTGTGCCTCGAACCTGCCGTCGTCACCGAGGTGCGGGTACCAGTAGTCGAAGTCCGCATCCGCGAACATCGGGTGGTAGCGGTAGATCGCCGCGACGTTGTACGCCTCGAGCCGCCGCGCCGGCCAGAACATCGGGTTGATCGAGACCCCGCCGTAGATCCAGCACGAGGAGTCCCGGGTGAACAGGGTGTTCGGCAGCGGTGGGAGCACGAACATGCTCTCGTCGTCGAGGGCCGCCGCGGGCAGGGAACGCTGACGGTAGCTCGCCAGGTCCAGACCCGACTCCGCCACCGTCAGCCCACCGATGAGATGGGTGGCCAGTGCGGTGGGCTTCATCTCCGCAAGGACCGCCCTGACCTCGTCGACGAGCGAGAGGCCGACGGTGTACTCCGAGGCCGCCACCTCGATGAGGCGCCGGCGGCCCTCATCGCTGGCGGCCAGCGCCTCCGCCAGCAGGTTCTGGAGCAGGAAGACTTCGACACCGTGCTCCCGCATCCGCTCGACGAACTGGTCGTGCTCGTACTGGGCACGCTCGACCCACAAGACGTCGTCGAAGAGCAGATCGTCGTGGTTGGACGGCGTCAACCGCTGGAGGCTGAGCTCCGGGCGGTGCACCATGACCTGCCTGAGACGACCGACCTCCGAGTGCACTCCTAACGCTGTCATCGCTGCTCCTCCTCTCTCGCTCCGGCCGGCACGACCTGGGTGCCCGCCCTGCCCGCCACCACATCGGTGATGTCCGCGAGGCCTCCGATCGCGGCCCGCTTGCCGGTGGCCTCGACGAACGCGGCCGCTGCCTCGACCTTCGGTCCCATCGATCCGGCCGGGAACTCCAGCCGACGCAGCTCCTCGGGAGTCACGGTGGACAGGCGCTTCTGGTCCGGTGTGCCCCAGTCGAGGTAGACGCCGTCGACGTCGGTGGCCATCACGAACAGGTCGGCACCCACCTCCCGGGCCAGCAGCTCGGTGGCGAAGTCCTTGTCGATGACCGCCTCGACGCCGGTCAGGCGCGGTCTGCCGTCGACCTCGGTGACCAGGGTGGGGATCCCGCCTCCGCCGGCGCAGATGACGACGACGTCGCGGTCGAGCAGGATCCGGATCGCGTCCAGCTCGAAGATGTGCTGCGGTCGCGGGGACGGGACCACCCGACGCCACGACGTGCCGTCCTGGCGGACCGGCCACCCCTTCTCCGCCGCCAGCCGTCGGGCCTGCTCCTCGGTGTAGACGGGCCCGACGAACTTGGTCGGGTTCGCGAACGCGGGGTCGTCCCCGTCGACCTCGACCATCGTCAGGATCGTCGCGAACCGCTCCGTGGCCGGGAAGACGTTGTGCATCTCCTGCTCCAGGACGTACGCGATCATGCCCTGGGTCTGCGCGCCGAGCACGTCGAGCGTGGACGGCTCGGCGTCGTGGTAGGCGGCCGACTGCAGTGCCAGCAGGCCGACCTGGGGGCCGTTGCCGTGGGAGATCACCAGCTCGTGCTCCACGGCGATCGCGGCCAGCGCAGGCGCCGCCCTCGCCACGTTCTGGCGTTGGGCCTCCGTCGTCATCGGCTCGCCGCGCCGCAACAGTGCGTTGCCGCCCAGAGCCACCACCACGCGCATGCCCGCCTCCTCAGGAACCCAAGGTCGCGACCATGACGGCCTTGATGGTGTGCATCCGGTTCTCGGCCTGGTCGAAGACGATGGAGCGCTCGGACTCGAACACGTCGTCGGTCACCTCGAGCCCGTCGAGGCCGTAGGTCTGGTAGATCTCCTCACCGACCTTCGTCTCCCGGTTGTGGAACGCGGGCAGGCAATGCATGAACTTGACCCGAGGGTTTCCGGTGCGAGCGACCACGTCGGCATTGACCTGGTAGGGCTTGAGGAGCTCGATCCGCTCCTTCCACACGCTCTTGTCCTCGCCCATCGACACCCAGACGTCGGTGTAGAGGAAGTCCACTCCGGACACACCCTCGTCCACGTCGGCGGTCAGGGTCAGCCGCGCCCCGGTCCGGTCGGCGATCTCACGACAGGACTCGACCAGCTCGTCGGCCGGCCACAGATGCTCGGGCGCGCACAGCCGGACGTCCATGCCGAGCTTGCAGCCCCCGACCATGAGTGAGTTGCCCATGTTGTTGCGAGCGTCGCCGAGATAGCAGTACGCGATCTGGCCGAGGTGCTTCTCGCTCTTCTCCAGCATGGTGAGCATGTCCGCGAGGATCTGAGTCGGATGGAACTCGTCGGTCAGGCCGTTCCACACGGGGACGCCTGAGTACTGCGCCAGGATCTCGACGGACTCCTGCGAGTACCCGCGGTACTCGATCCCGTCGAACGTCCGGCCGAGCACGCGAGCGGTGTCCTTCATCGACTCCTTGTGGCCTATCTGCGATCCGCTCGGCTCGAGGTAGGTGATGTGTGCGCCCTGGTCCTTGGCCGCCACCTCGAAGGCTGTGCGCGTGCGGGTCGAGGTCTTCTCGAAGATCAGCGCGATGTCCTTGCCCGCCAGCCGGGGCGCCTCGTAGCCGCCGTACTTGGCGGCCTTCAGCTCGGCCGAGAGCTTGAGCAGGAACCGGAGCTCGTCCGGGGTGAAGTCGAGCTCCTTGAGGAAGCTGCGGTTGCGGAGGTTGAACGACATGGATGCTCCTGGGTCAGGTGGCCACCGCTGGTGCGAGCGGTGGGCCCGGAAGGACGCCGGACGCGGGGCGCCGGCGGAGGAAGAGCTTGATGACCTCCTCGACGACGAGCAAGGAGGCAGCCAGGGCGATGCAGATGCCCCACTGCCGGCCGTCCAGCTCTGTCGTGCCGAAGATGCGCTCGAGCAGATCGATCGTGGTGATCGCGACGATGGCGAGCACCGCGACGCCGTAGCGGCGCAGCTGGGCCATCCCGGGCAGCGCGTCGCGGTCGAAGAGGGTGCCGACCTGGTCGCGGGACATGAGGCCGGCGACCACGTGGAATATCGACAGCGTGGTGAGCAGCATGGTCGCCGCGACCACGGCGCCGTCCAGGTCGTCGCCGATCTGGTAGGCCACCAGCGAGCCGATCGTCATGATCGCGCCCTGGACGCACAGCCGGACCCAGTTGGACCGGGAGAGCACCGGGGCGGCCACCGGTCGGGGCGGGCGGTCCATCAGCCCCTTGGTGGCCTGGTCGAACCCGAGCGCGATCGCGATCGGGATGTCGATGACCATGTTCAGCCACAGGATCTGCAGCGGGTTCAGAGGAACCCCGCCGGCGACGTCGAGGACGCCCGCGGTCAGGAAGATCGCGATGTAGGCGACCAGGGTGGACATCTGGAAGCGGAGGTACTTGACCAGGTTGTCGTAGAGCGTACGTCCGTAGGAGACGGCGTTGACGATGGTGGCGAAGTTGTCGTCGGTGAGGATCATGACCGCGGCCTCCTTGGAGACCTCGGTGCCGGTGATGCCCATGGCGACGCCGATGTCGGCGGCCTTGAGCGCCGGAGCGTCGTTGACCCCGTCGCCCGTCATCGCGACCACGTTGTCGGAGCGCTTGAGCAGCTGGACCAGCCGGATCTTGTCCTCGGGCGCCACCCGGGCGATGACCCCGATCCGGTCGAGCTGGGCCAGCAGGTCCTCATCGCTCATCGCCGCGAACTCGGTGCCGGTCATCGCCCGACCCTCGATGCCGAGCTCCCTCGCGATCGCGGCGGCGGTGGTCGCGTGGTCGCCGGTGATCATCCGTACCCGGATCCCGGCCGAGTGGCACTCGGCGATGGCGGCTTTCGCCTCCGGCCGCGGCGGGTCGACGATGCCGACCATCGCGAGCAGGGTGAGGTCGCTGACCAGGCCGATCAGGTCGTCGGTGGGATCGAACCCGGAGGGTTCGAAGTCCCGCTGCGCCACGACCATCACCCGCTCGCCGGAATCGGCCATCCGGTCGTTGGCCTCCAGGGCGAGGTGCCGGTTCTCGTCGGTCACCGGTACGACGCCACCGTCGGCGGAGCGGTAGAACCCGCCGCGGGCGATCAGGACGTCCGGCGCCCCCTTGACGTAGCAGCGGACCACCGGGCGTCCGTCGGCTCCGGTCATCTCGTGGAAGGTGGCCATGAACTTGTACTCGGAGTCGAACGGCACCTCCGCGATCCGCGGGAAGTCGCGCCGAGTGGCGTCGATGTCGAGCCCGCCCTTGGCGCCGAGCACGATCAGCGCACCCTCGGTCGGGTCGCCGATCAGGCTCTCGCCGTCGAGCACCGCGTCCGCGCACAGCACCATCGGCAGCAGGTAGGGGTCGAGGTCGATCCGGGACCCGCCGACGTGCTTGATCTCCCCGGCCGTGCCGTAGCCCTCGCCGGAGACCGTGAACACGTTCTGGCCCGGGATCACCATCTCCCGGGCGGTCATCTTGTTGAGCGTCAGCGTGCCGGTCTTGTCCGAGCAGATCGCGGACGTCGAGCCCAGCGTCTCCACCGCCGGCAGCCGCTTGACGATCGCGTTGCGCCTGGCGATCTCGCGGGTGCCCATCGAGAGCAGGGCGGTCACCACGGCCGGCAGGCCGGTCGGGATCGCGGCCACGGCCAGTGCGACGCCGGTGATGAACAGGGTGTCGAAGGACTCGCCCCGCACCAGGCCGAGCACCACGACGAACACCAGGGCGACCGCCGCGATGAAGGCGATGATCTTCGAGAGCCCGTCGAGCTGCTTCTGCAGCGGCGTCTTGTCCGCCTCGGTGTTGGCCAGCAGGTCGGCGATGTGCCCGATCTCGGTGTCCATCCCGGTCGCGGTGATCACCATCTCTCCGCGTCCGCGGGTCACCGAGGTGTTCATGTAGGCCATGCAGGTCCGGTCGCCGAGCGGCACGTCCTCCCCGAGCACCGGGTCGGTCGACTTGCCCACCGGCAGGCTCTCGCCCGTGAGAGCCGCCTCTTCGATCTCGAGAGTGGCGGCGAGGGTGATCCGACCGTCGGCCGGCACCCGGTTCCCGGCCTCGACCAGCACCACGTCGCCGCGTACCAGCTCGGAGGCGTCGATCTCCACGGCCTGGTCGTCGCGCCGCACCCGCGCGACCGTCTTCATCAGCTGTGCCAGCGCCGCGACGCTCTCCTCGGCCTTGGCCTCCTGCCGCAGCCCGATCACGGCGTTGAAGAGGGTCAGCCCGGCCAGCACCAGCGAGGTTCCGACGTCCCCGGTCACCACCAGGTTCACCACGGCGGCGACCAGCAGCACGATCTGCATGAAGTCCTGGTACTGCCGCAGGAATGCCTGCAGCCCGGACTCCTTCTTCCCTTCGGCCAGCCGGTTCGGGCCGTGCTCGGCCAGGCGGCGGGCGGCCTCCTCCGTGCTCAACCCTCGAGCCGGATCGACACCTAGCCGCTCAGCGACCTCGAGCGGCGTCTTCCCCGCCGGGTCCATCGCCAACTGCTCCGCCGTCTGCGACATCGAGGCCCTCCCCTCTCGCTGGGACGATACGGCGGCGTCGGCCGCAGGTCTTCGCACAGAAAAGGTGAAAGAGCCGCGGCGCCGTAGCGTCGCAGCGAGCACCATCACCCGTGGACAGGAGCTCGGGCACCCACCTGCACACCCTGCCGACGACCGCGTCAGCACCGCCCTCGGCCGGGTCACGAGCGCGTTCGGTCGAGAGCCCGAGCTGATCGGCTGGGGACCAGGACCTAGAGAGGAACGGCCGGTCCGTCCAGGTCACGACGCCGGCGCATCCGCCCGGCGTCGTCGAGCTCGATGACGGTGTCGATGCCGATCCGCTCCAGGAACCCGAAGTCGTGGCTGACCACGAGCAGCGCGCCACGGTAGGCGTCGAGGGCCTCGGCGAGCTGCTCGACGCTGGTGATGTCGAGGTTGTTGGTCGGCTCGTCCAGGATCAGCAGCTGCGCCGGCGGGTCGGCCAGGAGGAGGCGGGCGAGGGAGACCCGGAAGCGCTCGCCGCCCGAGAGCGTACGCACCGGGCGGTCGACGCTGTCGCCCCGAAGGAGGAGCCGGGCCAGCTGGTTGCGGACGGTGCCGGGTGGCAGGTCCGGGGCCACGCTGCGCACGTTCTCCATCGCGCTGGCCTCGTCGTCGAGGCCGTCGAGACGCTGGGGGAGGAGACCGACGAGATCGGTGAGGAGCCGGCCGTGCGGCCGCCCCGGCACCGGGTCGTCACCCCGCACAAGATGCGAGAGAAGGGTCGACTTCCCCGAGCCGTTCGCGCCGATCAGCGCCACCCGCTCCGGCCCCTGGATCACGACGGTCCGGCCCTCGTCCTCCAGCTCCGCGATCCGCCGGCCGCGCGGCACTCCGGGATCGGGGAGGGTGAGGTGGATGTGCTCCTCGTTGCGTACGCGAGCGCCTGCGGCATCGACGGCGGCCTGGGCGGACTTCACCTTGTCGTCGAGGGTGGAGCGGAGAGAGCCGGCGGACGCCTGGGCCTTGCTGGCCCGGTTGCCGGCCAGGATCTTCGGGATCCCGCCGTCCTTCTGGGTCTTCTTGGCGGTCCGCTCGCGACGGGCGAGCTTCGTCTCGGCCTCGATGCGCTGCCGCTTCTCGACCTTGAGCGCCTGCTGAGCGGACCGAGCGGTCTGCAGAGCGGCTGCCTGCTCCTGCTCCTGATGCTCCTTCCAGGCGCTGTAGGGGCCGCCGAAGGTGCTCAGCGTCCCGGCATACAGCTCGGTGGTGCTGTCCATGTGGTCGAGCAGCTCGAGATCGTGGCTGACGACCACGAGGGTCCCCGGCCACTGGTCGACGAACTCGGCGAGCTTGGCGCGGGTGGCCCGGTCGAGGTTGTTCGTGGGCTCGTCGAGCAGCGTGATCGGGGTGCGGCGGATGCGCAGGCCGGTGATCGCGATCAGCATGCCCTCGCCGCCGGAGATCTCGGCGACGCGGCGGTCCAGGTCGGCGGCGGAGAAGCCGATCTGGTGCAGGGCCTCGTCGGCGCGGGACTCGATGTCCCAGTCGTCGCCGACCGCGTCGAAGTGACGCTGGTCGATCTCGCCGGCCTCGATCGCGCGGATCGCGGCGAGGATGCCGTCGATGCCGAGCAGGTCGGCGATGGTCGTGTCCGGCCGCAGGGTGAGCGTCTGCGGCAGGTAGCCGACCTCGCCGCCGGCGTCGATCTTCCCGGACGTCGGGGAGAGCTCGCCGGCGATGAGGCGGAGCAGGGTGGACTTGCCGGATCCGTTGCGACCGATCAGGCCGGTGCGGTCGGTGCCGAAGGTGCCGTTGACGCGGTCGAGCGCGACCGTGCCGTCGGGCCACTCGAAGGTCACGTCGTGCAGGGTGATGGCGGATGAGGTGGGCATAGCTGTTCTCTCGTCTCTTCCGTCGAGCGCCGAGTGGCGCGACGGGAATCAGGTACGTGTCGACAGGAACGCGAACGTGCCGGAGAGCTCCACGCGTCGACGCCCGGCAAGGGCGGACGCGCGCGTGCGTCGAGAAGTGATCGTTCACCGGTGCGGGATGCCCGCACGGGCGAAGCCACCGGCAGTCCGGTGGCTAGATCTTGTCCACCTCGATCAGTCCCACCCCTTCACTTTACCAGCCGTGCGGGGCCGCTCATCCCACGAATCCATCCTGCTCCGCCTCCGCGAACCACGGTGCCAGGCGGAGAGTGGGAAGCACGTCGTCGGGCACGTCGAGGAGAACCAGATCGGCCCCGTCGGAGGCGAGGTCGTCGCGCAGCGAGCGGAGAGTGTTGAGCAGCGGCACGGTGACGTGGGTGAGCTCGGAGACGTCGAGGGTGACCGTTCGAGGCCCGGAGGCCTGGACCAGCCCGAGCGCCGCGTCGTAGGTGGCCTGGGCGTTGCCGGTGTAGAGGTCGCCGGTGAGCACGAGCGGGAGGACCTCCGCCGAAGCCGACGGGCGATCGAGCCGGCGCACCCGCGGCTGGTTCACCGCGCGGATGACCAGCAGCAGGGTGAGACCGACCCCGACGGCGACGCCGAGGAGCATCCCGCCGGTCAGGCCGACGGCAGCGACGGCGAGGGCGACCCAGAGCTCTGCCCGGTCGACAGCGGCGTACGTCCCGAGCTCGCGTGGATCGAGCAGACCGGCCACCGCCACCAGCACCATGGCGGCCAGGATGGTCTGAGGCAGGTCGGCCAGCAGGGGCGCCAGCGCGAGCGCGACGAGCAGCGCCAAGCCCACCGTCACCAGCCCGGAGAGCTGCGTGCGGGCGCCCGCTCGAAGGTTCACGGCCGACTGCGAGAATCCGCCGGCCGGGGGCAGCGACTGGGTGAGCCCGCCGGCCAGGGCGCCGATGCCCGTGGCAACCAGCTCGCGGTCCACGTCGATGGCAGGCTCCCGGCGGCGCCGGTTGGTCCGCGCCACCAGCACCGTCTCCAGGAACGACATGAGCGCGATGGCGATCGCGCCGGGGAGCAGCCCGATCACGTCGTCGACGACCGGCAGGCTCAGTGACGGCAGCCCGGTCGGCACCGGGTCGATGAGGGCGAGGCCGCGATCCTCCACGCCGCTGGCGGCCACCAGCGCGATGCCCGCGGCGACGACGACGAGCGGCCCGGGCACGGCCGGCGCCAGCCGCCGGAGCACCAGAAGCACCACGATCGCGGTGATCCCGACCACCGTGGTCACCGCCGAGAGCTCAGGGAGCTCGCGGGCGACCGCGGCCAGCTCCTCGACGAAGCCCTCCGCCTCCGGGTCCGCCGACAGGCCGAGCAGAGCCGGCAGCTGGCTGGCGACGACGGTGAGCCCCACGCCGATCCGGATGCCGGTCATGGTGGCCGGCGAGATGCTCTCGACCAACGCGCCCAGCCGGGCCAGCCGCATCACCAGCAGGCAGACGCCCACGAGGAAGGTCAGCGTGAACGCGGCCCGCATGAGCTCGTCGGGGTCACGCTCGGGCAAGGTGGCCAGCGAGCTGGCCACCAGCACGGAGATGGTCGACGTGGTCGAGACGCTCAGCGCACGTGAGCCGCCGAGCAGGGCGTACGCCGCCATCGGCAGCAAGCACGTGTAGAGCCCGACGCTGGCAGGCATCCCCGCGATCGTGGCGTACGCCATGGCCTGGGGGATCACGACCGTCCCCGTCGCGAGCCCGGCGAGCACATCGCCGCGTAGCCAGGAGCGGTGGTAGCCGTGCATCGTCGGGATCAGCCACGTCTTCACGACGCCACTCCATCGCGACTGTGTGGTCCGGGAGGTCACCCGAGTCGGGGGAGGTCGCCCGCGCGCGTGCCTGCCTAGCCTCCCGAAGAGACCCACGAGGAGGTTCTTCATGTCCGACAAGCCCAACATCCTGATCATCTGGGGCGACGACATCGGCATCAGCAACCTGAGCTGCTACAGCGACGGGCTGATGGGCTACCGCACACCGAACATCGACCGGATCGCCGCCGAGGGCGTCCGCTTCACCGACTACTACGGTGAGCAGAGCTGCACGGCGGGCCGCGCGGCCTTCATCACCGGCCAGAACCCCTACCGCACGGGCCTGACCAAGGTGGGCATGCCCGGCGCGGACCTGGGCCTGCGCGCCGAGGACCCGACGATCGCGACGGCCCTGAAGTCCTTGGGGTACGCGACCGGGCAGTTCGGCAAGAACCACTTCGGCGACCGCGACGAGTTCCTGCCGACCGCGCACGGCTTCGACGAGTTCTTCGGCAACCTCTACCACCTCAACGCCGAGGAGGAGCCGGAGCTGTTCGACTACCCGTCCGAGGAGGAGTTCCCGAACTTCCGTAAGCGGTTCGGACCGCGGGGCGTCATCCACTCGTGGGCCAACGAGGACGGCACCCAGCGCATCGAGGACACCGGCCCGCTCACCAAGGAGCGGATGAAGACGATCGACGACGAGGTCGTGCCCGAGGCGCTGCGGTTCATGAGCGACGCCAACTCGAACGACACCCCGTTCTTCGTGTGGCTCAACACCACCCACATGCACTTCCGAACCCACATCAAGGACGGCAGCCGAGGCAAGGCCGGACGGTGGCAGTCCGAATACCACGACACGATGGTCGACCACGACGAGCTGGTCGGCTCGGTGCTCGACTTCCTCGACGACAACGGCCTCGCGGACAACACGATCGTCATGTACTCGACCGACAACGGTCCGCACATGAACAGCTGGCCCGACGCCGGGATGACCCCATTCCGCAACGAGAAGAACTCGAACTGGGAAGGTGCCTACCGCGTCCCGGCGATGGTCCGCTGGCCCGATCGCATCCCCGCCGGCGAGGTACGCAACGGGATCGTCAGCCACAACGACTGGTTCGTCACCCTGCTCGCCGCCGCCGGCGACGACGACATCGCCGACCGGCTCAAGTCCGGCGCCGACCTGGCAGGCAAGCCCTACAAGGTGCACCTCGACGGCAACAACCAGCTCGACTACGTCACCGGTGCCGTCGAGGAGAGCCCACGCAACCACTTCTTCTACGTCTCCGACGACGGGGACCTGACGGCGCTCCGCTACGACAACTGGAAGTTCGTCTTCCTCGAGCAGCGCGCGACCGGCACCCTGCAGATCTGGGCGGAGCCGTTCATCGAGCTGCGATTCCCCAAGCTGTTCAACCTGAAGACCGATCCGTACGAGCGGGCCGACATCACCTCCAACACCTACTACGACTGGGTCCTCGACCACGTCTGGGCCTTCGTCCCCGCGCAGGCGTACGTGGGGCAGTTCCTCCAGACGCTCATTGACTTCCCGCCGCGCCAGAAGCCGGCCAGCTTCAACGTCGAGCAGTTGATGGCGAAGCTCAGGGCCGGTGCTCCGAGCAGCTGACATGCTGGTCGACCTTCCCGGTGGCACGTTCACCATGGGCTCCGACGACCACTATCCGGAGGAGGCCCCGACCCACCGCGTGCGGGTCGGGGAGTTCTCGATCGACGCCCACCAGGTCACCAACGCGCAGTTCGCGAAGTTTGTCCGCAAGACCCGCTACGTCACCGTCGCCGAGCGGCCGGTCGACCCGGCCGACTTCCCCGGCGCGCCGCCGGAGAACCTGCAGCCGGGCTCGCTCGTCTTCACGCCGACCCCCGGCCCGGTCGACCTCCGGCACGTCAGCCAGTGGTGGACCTGGACGCCGGGGGCGTGCTGGTCGGCGCCAGACGGGCCGGGCAGCTCGGTCAAGCGCCGGCCCGACCACCCGGTCGTCCATGTCGCGCTGGAGGATGCCCTCGCGTACGCCTCCTGGGCCGGCGCCGACCTGCCCACCGAGGCCGAGTGGGAGTACGCCGCCCGCGGCGGCCTCGAAGGAGCCGCCTTCACCTGGGGCGACGAGCCGCGACCGCAGGGCCGGATCATGGCCAACACCTGGGACGGAACCGACTTCCCGTGGCGGCACACCCGCGAGAGCGGCTTCTCCCGCACCTCCCCGGTCGGGAGCTTCCCGGCCAACGGCTTCGGGCTCTTCGACATGGCCGGCAACGTGTGGGAGTGGACCAGCGACTGGTGGACCGACCGGCACCCCGACGAGGTCGCGAAGCCGTGCTGCGTACCCGTCGACCCGCGCGGCGGCGACGCCGAGCAGAGCTTCGATCCCGCGCAGCCGCAGTTCCGGATCGCCCGCAAGGTCGTCAAGGGCGGCTCGCATCTGTGCGCCGACACCTACTGCCTGCGCTACCGGCCCGCGGCCCGTCGCCCGCAGATGGTCGACACCGGCACCAGCCACATGGGCTTCCGATGCGTACGCCGCCCCGGGACCCAGCAACCGAAGGAGACACCGTGACCGACCAACTGCTGCCGTCCTGGCGTCCGGGTGTCACCCGCGACGCCGTCCTGGCCTTCCTCGACGCCTCCGAGGACGTGCCCGTGGCCGACCGGATGGCCTGCTTCGACAACGACGGCACCCTGTGGTGCGAGCGTCCGTCCTACGTCCAGCTCGACTTCTTCCTCGACGCGCTGCGCACCAGCGCGGCGGCCGACCCGTCGATCAAGGAGCAGGCGGAGTTCGCAGCCCTGCTCTCGGGTGACCAGCAGGCGATCGGCGACATCGGGCTGGAGCGGATCGCGATGGCGCTCACCGGGCTCTTCACGGGTCTCTCACCTCAGGACTTCACCGCGCGGACCCGAGAGTTCATGGCTCGCGCCGACCACCCGACCCTCGGGCGGCCGCACCGCACCTGTACCTACGTACCGATGCTCGAGCTCATCGACGAGCTGCGGCGCCGCGACTTCTCGGTGACCGTCGTGACCGGGGGAGGGACCGAGTTCGTCCGCGCCATCAGCCAGGAGCTCTACGGAGTGCCGCCCGAGGCGGTGGTGGGCACGCTCATCGAGTACGACTACGCCCCGGACCCGCCGCGCCTGAGCCGGTCGGGGCGCCTGGTCGGCGCCGCCAACGAGGGCACCGCCAAGGTGTCGAACATCCAGACCCAGCTGGGACGGCGCCCGATCCTCGCCGTCGGCAACTCCGGCGGCGACCGGGAGATGCTGGAGTGGGCGGCGGCGGGCGATGGCCCGACGCTCGCACTGCTCGTCGACCACGACGACGCCGAGCGCGAGTTCTCCTACGTCAGCACCGCACAGACCTTCACCGAGCCGGAGCCGATCACCGAGGTCGGCGCCCGGCTGGGCTGGACAGTGATCAGCATGGCTCGCGACTGGGAGACGATCTTCGCCTGACCTACCGGCCCTCCACAGCCGGGTCAGTCGGGGATGGTGACGACCTCGATGACGTCGATGTCATCGGCGCGCAGCGCGTGCAGGACACCCTGCAGAGCCTCCTGGTCGGGAACGTCGCCGGTGAGCGTCGACTGCTCGCGATGCGCCTGGACGGACAGCTGGGGGAACGCCTTCTGAAGCTCATGGGAGAGCTCACCGTTCACCCTGATCAGGACCCTGGTCATGGTCTTCCTCGACTGCTCACGTACGGCACGCTACGAATCCCACCGGCACCGTGGTTCACCGAATTCGGGTGATGCTGGAGGCCCGACCGTGCCGGGATCGTCGGCGAGGAACGCAGTCAACGACAGCAAGGACTCGAGATGGCGACCCTGACGGTATGGAAGTACGACACGACCGAAGGCGCAGACCAGGCTGTGAACAACCTCGAGGGGCTCGTCAAGCAGGGCCTCATCGTCCTCGAGGACGCCGCGACCGTGCGCTGGGAGGTCGGCAAGAAGAAGCCGAAGACCAGGCAGCTGACCAGCACCAAAGCCATGGGGGCGATGAGCGGCACCTTCTGGGGCATGCTCTTCGGACTCATCTTCTTCGTACCGCTGCTGGGAGCAGCGGTCGGTGCGGCGACCGGTGCCCTGACCGGCTCGCTGACCGACGTCGGCATCGACGACGCCTTCATCAACAAGGTCCGCGACCAGGTCACTCCCGGCACCTCGGCACTGTTCCTGATGACCTCCGACGCGGTGATCGACAAGGTGCACGAGGCGATGAAGGGCCACGAGGGCGAGCTGATCTTCACCAACCTCAGCAGTGAGCAGGAGACGGCACTGCGCGAGGTCTTCGCCGAGTGACGTCATGCCCAGCCTGACCGCGTGGGTCTACGACCGGATCATGGGCGCCACCGACGCCGAGGTCTGGCTCAAGGACCTGCAGGAGCGTGGTGCGCTCACGGTTCACGACGCCATCACGCTCACCTGGTTCCCGGGAGCGGAGGAGCCGCAGATCGGCCACCTCCGTCACCGTACGACGGCCGCCGCAGCCAAGGGCTCGTTGGTCGGGGGTCTTCTCGGGATCCTCGTGTTCAACCCGGTCGCGGGCGCCGTTGTGGGGGCGGCGTCCGCGGCCGCGGTTCAACGGCTGAGGCAGGCCGGCATCGGTGACGAGCTGCTCACCGAGGTCGCCGGCCACCTCGGGCCAGGCAAGTCCGCGCTCGTCGTGCTGAGCAGCGGCGGGGACCCGGACGCGGTCGCCGCGGCCATGAAGCACGGAAACCCCACGCTCGTCTACGCCGAGCTGGACGACGAGGTCGCCGAGGAGCTCGAGGAGATCCTCCGCGCAGAGACCACAGAACCGACTGACGACGGAGACTGATCATGGCGATGAACCAACCTCCCACCCGACGACTGCAGCCCACGGTCAACGCCGGCCGGCTCTGGGCGGGCGGCGCTGCCGCCGCGGTGGTGGCCGCCCTGCTCGCGGTCGCGGGCATCGTGATCGCCCGGGGAATCTTCGACATACCCATCCTCGCCCCCGAGGGCGACGGGGTCTGGGGAGATGCCTCGACGTGGTGGTACGCCGTGTGGGCAGCGATCGGCGGGTTGCTGGCCACGGGCGTCGCCCATGTGCTCCTCCTGACCACACCACAGCCGCGGACCTTCTTCGGGTGGATCGTCGGTCTGGCCACCGTCATCGCGGCGCTGTGGCCGTTCACGTCCGACGCCGCGCTGGACACCAAGCTCGTCACCATGGTGATCAACCTGGTGATCGGGATCGCCATCGGCTCGCTGGTATCGGCGGTCTCACGGAGCGCCGTGCTCCCCGAGGTCCGGTAAACGCAGCGATTCATGAAGACATCTCGGGAGTTCTCGGTTCGTTGCTGGCTGGCTGCCCTGCTCGCAGGGATCCTCGCCGTCGGGTTGGTCGCTGCGCCCGCGATGGCGGACGAGCTACCGAATCCGGAGAATCCGAACGCGCAGCTGGACATCACCAAGAGCGTGGAGGATCCCGGGCCGTACGGTCCGGGCGACACGATCGTCTACACCATCCAGGTGGGCTGCTCCGCGATCGACGTCGGTGTGGACTGCAGTGATGCGATCACCACCGACGTGATCCCGGAGCCGCTCGTGGTTCAGCAGGTCACACCGTCCGGTCCGAACAGCCACGCCGAGCCGGTCATCGAGGGACAGAACGTCCGGGTCGACTGGACCGAGCCGCTCGACTCCGGCGGCGAGGGCATGGTCAACAACACCACCAGCCAGGTGCAGATCACCGTCCAGGTGCCCGAGGACGTCAACCACGACCAGTGGGACGGCGCCACCCTCACCAACGAGGCCACCGCCGAGGCGACCAACGCCAACGACGTGACCGACGCGGCCGACGTCACCCTCGCGATCCCGCTGGAGCTGGCGACCAGCGCCACCAAGAGCTTCGAGCCGACCTCCGCGCTGGCTGCGGCCGGCACCCCGGTGATCGCCCATCTCGGTGGCACCAACGAGACCAACGGCGCGGTCGAGACCCTGGTCGTCCAAGACCCCACCGACCCGACTGCCACGCCCAACCCGTTCACCTATCTCGGCTTCACCGGCTTCGGCACGGTCGTCCCGCCCGAGGGCGCCACCGGCACGACGTACGAGGTGTACGTCGACGGCGCCTGGGTGGAGTGCACTGATCCGACCTGCCCCGGAGTCGACCTCGCGGCCGTGCAAGGGACGCGAGTCACCTTCACCGGTGACATCCCTGCCGGTGCCACCGCGTCCGTCGATCTGGATCTCGAGACCACCGAGGAGGCCGCCGGGGTCTCCGAGGACACCGTCGTCAACAACCAGATCCAGACCGAGGTGACCCGCGACGGCGAGAACGCCACCGCCGACGCGGAGGCCGACTTCACCCTGCAGGCCAACACCATCGCCGTAGGCGCTACGAAGGTTTTCGACCCCGACGTCGTCGTCGCCGGCGAGTCCAGCACCGTGACCATCGGCGGCAGCAACGACTCCGCCATCGCGATCGACTCGCTGACCATCACCGAACCGTCGACCGGCTCGTTCCCGGAGGACTACACCTTCGGTGGCTTCACCGGCGGCGTCGACTACCCGAGCGGCGCCACCTCCGGCACGGTCGTCTACCAGCCCTCCGGGGAAGAGGTCTCCTTCGCCGACGGCGAGACCCCGCAACCGCCGGCCGGGGGCGCGGAGTCGGTGACCTCCTTCGAGATCGTCTTCGAGGGTGACATCGAGCCGGGCGCCGAGACCTCGGTGCCGTTCGACGTCGACACCGACCCGGACGCCAGCGGTCTGCCCAAGACCGTGAACAACGAGATCGCCGTCGAGGGCGAGAACGACGGTGCCACCGGCGATGCCACCGCCGACGACGACCTCTACATCTACGACGAGGTCATCGAGCCGTACGTCGACAAGCAGATCCGGCCCAGCCAGATCCTGGCCTACCCCGGCAACGTCGTCACCATCAGCCTGCAGGGCGGCACCACCGAGCGCCCGAACCCGCCGGAGACCCCGACCGGCACCACCGGCGACGCCAGCCAGATCGTGGTCCAGGACCCGATGGACCCGGTCGAGGGCAACCTCTGGTGGAACGCCTTCGACCTCGACACGATCGCGCAGACCCCGGTCCCGGCCGACTCGACCCTGACCGTGGAGTACTACGACACCACGACCGGGGAATGGGTCGTCCTGGACGGTCCGATCGCCGGTCCGACCATCTACTCCACCGACGTCCCCGCTGATGTCTCCGAGGTCGCCGGCGGTGTCCGGTTCGTCTACGACTACACCGGTGACGAGGGCGGGTTCGCCCCCGGCACCGACGTGGAGCCGAACTTCACCGCCACCCTGCGTCCCCAGGACGACGGTCGCTACACCGATCCGGCCTACGCCGAGCCGACCGACGCCGACCACACCTTCATCCCCAACTGCGCCCAGTCCAGCGCCACCGCGTCGACCGACGGAGTGCCCGGCGGCGAGGCGCAGATGGATCCGGAGGACTGCCCGGAGGTCGAGCTGATCCCGACCGACCCCGGCACCGCCGACCTGATGAACAAGGAGTTCGGCCAGTCCAGCTCGGGCGGCGACAAGACCGTCTTCGAGCGTTCCGGTGACACCATCCCCTCGACCCTGCACTGGTCCACCGGGGGCTACTCGGGTTTCGAGACCGTCGAGCTGACCGACATCGACGACCCGGAGGGGACCGCGGTCGCCGACAGCGTCTACGACGCGTTCAACCTGATCCGGGTCCAGCCGATCACGCCGGAGACCGATCCCTACCTGGTCTACGACCAGATCACCGACGTGCAGCTGTGGGACGGGTCCACCTGGACCTCGGCGGCCGACAACCCGTGCCCGGACGCCTGTGACGGCACGTTCCCGGGCATGGACCTCACCGCCGACGAGCAGGAGTCCACCCTCGCGGTCAAGCTGATCTACGCCGAGAGCCCCAACCGCGCCGACAGGATCGAGGGCGATCTCGACGCTCCGCCGGTCGGCTCGGGCGTGGCCCGCTCGATCGACGACGACCGGGCGATCACCCTGGTCTGGCAGGTGCGTGACACCAAGCGCTCCGACGGGTCACCAGCCCTCGCGGTCGACGACTACAACCGGCCAGATGCCGGCGTGGTGCGCAACACCGCCAACGCCACCGGCTTCCCGGCCGACGGCGACCCGGTCTCCGACACCGACTTCGACGACGTGGTGATCAACGACGCACCGATCACCACCACGACCGACAAGACCTGGGACGGCGGCCCGATCTCGGTCCCCGGTCCCGGCACCCCGGAGGAGGACTACCCGCTCAGCCGGATGACCGTGACCACGGAGAACACCACGCCGGCGAAGGTCGACCAGCTGCAGATCACCGACCCCGCTCCGGGATCGACCACCGAGCAGGACCCGTTCGACTACTTCCGGCTCTACAAGATCAGTGCGATCACCGAGCCGGAGGGCACCGAGAACACTACGGTCACCCTGACCTGCCCGGACGGCAGCACCAGCGACTACACCCGGGACGAAGCGCTCGCGCTCGCTCTCGGCACGATGCCGTGTGACGTCTCCGGGGTGCAGGTGCTCTTCGATGGCCGGATCGCCAGCGCCGCCACCGGGGTGCTCGCCCTGGACATGCAGATCCGGCAGGAGAACCGCAGCACCGGCGATCCGATCACCCCGGAGGACTCACCGGTCGCGAACACCGCGCAGGGGATCGTCGCCGACGTCGACCCGATCCAGCCCTGCCCGCCGGACCCGGGCGATCGCTTCGCCTGCGCGCAGGACACCGCGACCATCGAGATCGCGGACGCGACGTACGACATCGAGGCCACCAAGACGATCGAGCCCGCCTCGCAGAAGGAGGGCGACAGCTCCCCGGTCACCGTCACCATCGGGAGCCAGAGCAGCGGCTCGGCCAGGCCCTACATCGAGCGGCAGCAGGACGACGACCCGACCTTCTGGAACGCGTTGGACTTCGTCCAGATGGATCCGTCGTGGACCCTGCCCACGCCGGTCGAGCACGTCCAGGCCTGCTACCTGACCGGCGGCATCTTCACGGGCGTGACCGTCGCGACCGGCCTCGCCGGTGACGAGGGCGGAGTCGGCGGCACCTGGACCTGCCAGGAACTCCCCGGCGGCGGTCCGCCGTTCGATGACGACGAGCTCACCCTGCAGCAGGCGAAGGACTTCCTCGCCGCCGCCCCGGCGGGGGAGGTCCACGGTCTCAGGTTCGCGTTCATGGCCGGCAGCGAGGACGGCTGGGTCAACCCGGCCCACCCGAACATCCAGGTGCCTTTCCAGGTCGTACGTCGCGCCGAGCTGCGCAGCGGCGGCCCGGTGCCGTCCACGCGCTCCGACCAGGAACCCGCCCCAGGCGAGACCGAGGCGGGCGTCTTCACCGACACCGTCGACGTCCACGGCACCACGGTGCTGATCGGGCTCGACGACCGGCTCGAGGCCGATGACAGTGCCGATGCGACCTACACCTACGAGCACCTGACGGTGGGGGTCGAGGTCGACAAGACCCCGACCGGCCAGGTGCAGCCCGGTGAGGTCATCCCGTTCGAGCTGACCTATACCAACACCGGCGAGCACGCGCTGACCAACCCGGTCTTCACCGATGTGCTGCCCTCCGATGCCGACGGCAACCAGCTGATCTTCGACCCGGACGCCGCACCTGGCACCTCGCCCTATGGCTTCGAGCTGACCGGTGCCGCGCCGGAGCCGCCGAACGGTGATCCGCTGCCGACCGACCAGGACCAGATCACGATCACCGAGGACGGTGACACGATCACCTTCGCGATGCCCGAGGGCAGCGTGCTGGAGCCGGGTCAGACGTACACGATCACCATCGAGCTGATGCTGCGGCCGGGCTTGACGCCTGAGGACGTGGTCACCAACACCGACAAGATCATCGCGGACGAGCCGTTCGACCCGGCCAGCTGTGCACCCAGCTACGACGCCGACACCGGCGAGTGCTGGGACGAGACCAGTGTCTCCCCGGTTCGCGTGGCCGCGTTGAGCACGATGAAGAAGGTCAAGGCCGACGTGCCGGTCGAGGAGGCCGGGATCCCGGAGATCTACCTCGACCGCCGGGCGCTTCCCGAGGGGTCCGACCTCCCGGACGACTACTGCGACGACCAGGCCGACGAGGACGGCTTCTACCGCGGCGCCTGCGTCCCGGTGACGTATCCGGGTGATACCGAGACCTGGCGCTACACGATCACCAACTCCGGCACGCTGCCGCTGGACGAGCTGGTCTCGGTCGACGTGCTCCCGCACGTCGGCGACAACGGCGTGATCGTGGAGCTGCCCCGCAACTCGGAGTGGACCCCGACCTGGGCCAACCAGATGGAGCTCGTCGACGACAGCGGCAACTCGGGCACCTTGACGACCTTCTACGCCAACACCTACGAGCCCTGCACCGCCGACCTCAGCCCGTTGGACGGAGACCCGTGCCCGGAGGGCGCCTGGCTGCCGTACGACGACAGCGTCGACGCGGCCCAGGTGAAGAGCATCAAGACGGTCGTCACCTTCGAGGACCCGAGCCTCTTCGACCCCGGTGAGACGGTGACTCTGCAGTACAAGACCCGCACGACGCCCCAGAACCCGGCGCAGGTCGGCTACCCGGTGGCATGGAACACCGTTGCCACCGGCGGTGCCTCCAACGACGCCGGCACCCGTGGCACCGTGGTGCCCACCGAGGGCCGCAAGGTCGGCGTCACCTACCCGACCGGTTCGATCCGGCTGGAGAAGATCGTCTCGGGCGAGGGCGCGGAGTACGCACCGGACGAGTTCACGGTCGACCTGACCTGCACCGTGCCTGGTCAGACCGAGCCGATGGATCTGTCCGGGGTCAACCCGATCACCCTGACTCCGGGCGCCGACCCGACCCAGGTCGACGGTCTGCCCTGGGGGGCGGAGTGCACCGCCACCGAGACGGACCAGGGCCAGTACGACCAGACCATCGGTACGGCCACCGTCGGTGGACCGGAGGACGAGATCGGCCTGATCACGGTGGAGAACGTGTTCACGCTCGGTGACCTCGAGATCACCAAGGCGGTCACCTCCGACGCCGTCGACGGCGACGGCGATCCGCTGACCTACGGTCCGTTCGCCGTCCGGGTGATCTGCCGGTACGACGGCCGGGTGGTCCGAGCGCTTCCCGTCCAGATCCGGGACGGCCAGACGATTGCGGTCGAAGACCTCCCCACCGGCGCGGTGTGCACCATCACCGAGACGGACGACGCGGGCGCCGCCCAGGTGAACATCACTCCTGACGAGAACCCCGACGAGCCTGGTGCGCAGGTCACCATCGGGTCCCGCGAGGACCCGAGCAGCAACCCGATCGAGGTCGAGGTCGAGAACGTCTACGACACCGGCTCGCTGCACCTCCTCAAGGAGGTCACCGGAGACGCTCTGGACAACGACCCCGACCTGGCGAACGGGCCGTTCACGTTCCAGATCACCTGCCGGCTCACCGACGCCTCCCGTCCCGACGGCGAGGTCGTCTACAACCAGAGCATCACATTGCCCGAGGACGACAACGTCGACAACGAGCAGATGGACTACCAGGTCGACGACCTTCCCAGCGGCGCCAACTGCGTGATCGTGGAGACCGACAACGGTGGGGCCACCGGCCACACGGTCGACCCCAACCGAGTCACCATCGGCACCGACCCGGCCGAGCCCGCCGAGGTGACCGCCACCAACACGTTCGGAGCCGGCGGGATGGCGGTGACCAAGCAGGTCGACACCGACGCGGTCGACCAGGACGGCAACCCGATCACCTACGACGGCCCCTTCGAGATGCAGGTCACCTGCACCTTCGAGGGCCAGGAGGTCTGGGGTGACGGCTTCGAGTCGAGCCCGATGACGCAGACGATCAACGCCGGTGAGACCTGGGTGATCAGTGGGCTTCCGGTCGGTGCCGAGTGCGTCACGGAGGAGACCGGCACCGCGGACGCCGTGGAGACCAGCATCTCGCCGCAGGAGCCGATCATCATCGGCGAGGACGAGGAGCCGACCCAGGTCGTCACGGTGACCAACACCTACGATGCCGGCTCGCTCGAGCTGGTCAAGGAGTCCACGGGTGGCGCGCTGGAGGACAACCCGCAGCTGGCCGACGGACCGTTCCGGTTCCGGATCACCTGCGTGCTGACCGACGCCTCGCACCCCGACGGTGAGCAGGTCTACGACAACCGGATCCTGCTGCCGCGCGACGACAACGTCGACAACGACCAGCTCGACTACATCGTCGAGAACCTGCCGACCGGTGCGACGTGCGAGGTGACCGAACCCGGCGACGGCGGGGCCACCAGCCACACCATCGAAGGAAGCCCGGCCACCATCGGCGACGACAACGCCGAGCCGGTGACGGTGACCGCGACCAACACGTTCGCCACGGGCGACCTCGCGGTCACCAAGTCGGTCGACACCGACGCGGTCGACCAAGAAGGCGAGCCGATCGCCTACGGCCCGTTCGAGATCGCGGTTTCCTGCACCTTCAACGGGCGTCCCGTCGTAGCCGACGGCTACGAGGAGAACCCGATGACAGCCACGATCGAGGACGGCGAGACGGTCGAGCTCACCGGCCTGCCGACCGCAGCCAGGTGCACCGTCACCGAGCCGGACTCGGCCGACGCCGCCGGCGTGACGATCTCCCCTGACCAGCCGGTGGCCGTCGGAGACGGAGACGTGGTCGAGGTCTCGGTCGACAACCAGTACGACGTCGGCTCCCTGCACCTGCGCAAGTTCGTACCGGAGCAGGTGCGGGACTACCCGATCAGCCAGGGGCCGTTCACCTTCTCGGTGACCTGCACCCTGACCGACGCCTCTCATCCGGACGGCGAGATCGTCTACGTCGACGACGAGATCGTGCTGCCGGACGAGGACAACGTCGAGAACGACGTGATGGACTACCGGATCGACGACATCGCCGCGGGGGCGGAATGCACCATCGAGGAGACCGACGACGGCGCGGCCAACGCGCACCTCGTCACTCCGAAGACGGTCACCATCTCCGCCGACGAGGAGACCCACGAGCCGGAGACGAAGCGGGTCGTGGTGACCAACTTCTTCGGCGCGGGCAAGCTCACCGTGACCAAGGCGATGGAGGGTCCGGGCGCCGAAGCGTACGGTGCCGGTCCGTTCGAGGTCACGGTGACGTGCACCTACACCGACGTCAACGGTGAGCAGCGGCCGCTCAACACCCCTGGCGGTGAGACGCGGGAGCTGTCCGCCGACAACGACTACACGGCGACCTACTACCCGTTGCTGATCGGGTCGAACTGCACCATCGAGGAGACCGGGACCGGCGGTGCCAACAGCTCGGTGATCACCGACGCCGACGGCAACGAGGTCAGCGAGTTCACCGTGAAGCCGGTCCCCAACCGGGAGGAGCTCACCGTCGAGCCGCTGGAGTTCGAGGTCACCAACACCTTCGACACCGGCGAGGTGTTGGTGGAGAAGACGGTGAACGGCCCGGGGGAGGGTCCCTACGAGGTCGAGCTGGCCTGCACCTACGACGTCGACGGCACTGCCACCGACGTCGACATCCCGGGCGGCGCGACCCGCACCCTGGACGAGGGATCGATGACCACGACGTACGTGGATCTCCCCACGGGCGCCGAGTGCACCCTCGAGGAGACCGACGACGGCGGGGCGCGGTCCACCACCATCACCCCGAACGACGGTGACCCGACGGTCGGTGTGGTGACGGTCGCGGACGGCGCGCAGGTCACCCTCGAGGTGGTCAACGACTTCCCGCCGGCCTCGGGCGGCGACGGTGACGACGACGGCCCGGGCACCGGCTTCCTGCCGGACACCGGCTCGGGCCCGTGGCTCGCCGTCGCGGCTCTGCTGGGCCTGGCCCTGCTGCTGGCCGGAGGCGTAGCCCTCGCCGCCGGGAGCAAGCGGGACCGGAAGGGGAGCTGATGCCCGGCGTCAGATCAGCCCGCGCTCGCGTGCGGTGCGCACCGCCGCCGACCGCGTGTTGACCCCGAGCTTCTGGTAGATCGAGCGGATGTGGGTCTTCACGGTGTTCTCGCTGACCCCTTCGGCCCGCGCGATCTCGGGGATCGTCAGCCGCGAGGGGAGATCGTGGAGCACGTCGATCTCGCGTGCGCTCAACAGCGTGCCGATGACCCCGGTGGCACGGGGCTCCGGCTCGGCGTGGTCGGCGATCAGAGCCGTGACGAAGTCCTCTGCGGGCCCGAAACGTGAGCGGTTCCTCGACAGCAGCGGCCCCAGATGTGGCCACAGATCGATGAACGGCCGGCGGAACTTGTTGGGCGCCGCCCATTCGAGCGCCTTCCTGAGCGCGTCGAACGCGCGGACGTCGTTGTCCAGGGAGGACTCCAGGGCCGCGGCCAGCACCTGCGCGTAGACGAACGTCGTCGGCACGTGTGCCGGGCGGGTTCCGTCGAGCACCGGCTCAAGCTCGGTGAGCGCTTCGCGGGGCCGTCCGGTCGCGGCGAGGATCTGAGCGTACGGGATCGTGCCCTCGGCGCTGCCCGGCATCTGGCGGCGGATGCGGGCCGCGGTCTCGGCCGCCCAGTCCTCGCTGCCGACGGCGAGTGCCATCCGGATCTCTTGGGGCGCGACGGCGCTGATCGCCGCAGGAGAGACATGGTCGGCGGTCTCGATCTGCCAGATCCGGCGGAAGGCCTCGGCGGCCGCGGCGCGGTCCGGTCCCGTCGTGGCCTCGAAGGTCGCCAGGGCGTGCATGCCGCGTACGCCGAGCTCGACCTCTGCGTTGTTCACGCCGTCAAGAGCTCGCATGCCGAGCTCGGCGAACTGCAGCTGCCGTCGGCGGTCTCCCGTCTGGAAGGCGGTCCATGCGGCCACGAGGTAGGAGTAGGCGAGCCGCGGCGAGTCCCGCCAGCCGTGTCGGGTGGCGAAGGCGATGGCCTGGTCGGACCAGTCGAGTGAGGCGTTGAAGTCACACATGGCGCCGGTCATCCCGGACAGCTGGGACATGGTCTCGAGCACGACCTGGTCGTAGCGACGGCTGCGGGCCAGCACCAGCGCCTGCTGGAGGTCGTCGATGGCTCCGAGATAGTCGCCGGCGCGCATCCGGGCGGGTCCGCGCTGGGCGAGGAGGATCAGGTTGACGTCGCTGTCACCCGTCAGCGCGACATCGAGGATCGCGCTGTCCTGCAGTGCCGCGACGACGTCGCCCCCGGCGAGTGCGCGCTGGACGACGGCCGTGGCGAACATCGCTGCGGCGATCGGATCGGACGGGGTCTTGGACGCCTGCTCGGTGGGCACCGCGCTCAGCGCGTCGTCGGCCGCAGGAAGGTCGTTGACGTCCAGTGCCGCCAGCGCCGCGATGATCGCGACCCTCCGGTCGGTGACGATCCCGCCGCGGGACGCGAGCGTCGCGCGGACGACATCGCCGCGACCGGAGAGGACCATCTGGAGCCCGTTCGCGCGGAGCATGCCGTCGAGCAGCTTCCGGTCCCCGCACCGGGCCGCATGCCGCAGCGCGGTCGCGGGTTCGCCGTGGGCGTCGAGCCAGACGGCGGTGTCCCGGTGCTGGCGTGCCGGAGCGGCAACGTCACGACGGGCCAGGGCGGCGAGCAGGCAGCTCCGCAGCAGTGCGTGGTAGCGGTACCACGCTGAGTCGCCCGACTGGCTGACGAGCGCGTTGGCCGTGCACAGCTGGTCGAGCAGGGCCCCGGCGTCGGGCCTGCCGGAGAGGTGGGCAGCCAGGTCGATGGACAGGTGGTGGGGCGCGCAGGTCGCGTAGAGGAACTCGACCAGCTCCGGGTCGAGCCGGTGGACGATCTCGGTCAGGACGTACTCGATCACCGGGCGGACGTCGCCGTCGAAGGACGCGACGACCTCGGCGGGGTCGCCGTCGCCGACCATGGCCGCGACCACGGCCATTCGCAGCGCGGCGGCCCAGCCCTCGGTCAGGCCGACGAGATCGGAGATCGCGTCCGCCGTCATCGACAGGTCACTGGCCGCGAACAGCTCCAGCGCCTCGCCGTCGGTGAAGGCGAGGTCCTTGCCGCGTACGTCCGAGAGCGACCCGTCGAGCCGCAGCCGGTGGAGCGCGATCGACGGCTCGGACCGGCACGCCATCACCAGCCCCACTTCGGGCGGCAGCTCGGCGAGAAGGATGTCGAGCCCGCGCAGCACCTCGTCGTCGTGGAGCAGATGTACGTCGTCCAGCACGATCCAGCGCACGCCGGCGACCAGGAGCGACTCGACGACCTTGGTGACGAACCTCGGTTCGGTCCCTAGGCGGGGCGGAGTCAACCCGTCGAGCTGCTCGGTCGTCCCGGGCAGCCCGGCCAGGACGAGGGCCTCGATCAGCGCCGACCAGAACTCGTACGGCCTGTCGTCCTGCTTGTGCAGCGACAACCAGGCCACCGGTTCCCCGCGGGTGGTGGCGCGGGTGGCCCAGTCGGCCACGAGCAAGCTCTTCCCATAACCCGCGGGGGCGCAAACCAGGGTGAGCTGGCACTGGCCGACGGCATCCTCGGCCAGCCGGTCCCGGCTGACGAAGGTGGGTTGTATCCGCGGAACCCGCAGCCTTGTCGGCGCCACGTAGGCGCGAGAACCAGTATCTAACATCCGCAAACTTTCGGTGTTCCCATCTCCTCGAAGGCTATGCCCGCAACCATCCAATCAGCAGCATTTCAGCAAAGTAAGGAGGCAAAGGGCCCGTATATACCGGACCGGGGATACCCGCGGCGGGGTTGTCGCGCTCACCCTTATCGGGCGATACAGCCGGGCCGGACGGGCTGGACCATGGGTGCCGTGAGCCCCAGGACGCAGAGCCCGGAAGACTCGGCCATGAGCTGGCAACCGCAGGTCAGGGTCCTGGCGGTCCTGCTGGGATCCGCGGCGGTGGTGATCCTCGTGGCCGGGCTGCAGGCAGCCAGGGGCATCATCGGACCGCTGTTCCTCGCGATGGTGCTGACCATCGTCGTCCACCCGGCCCGGAACTGGCTGGCGCGGCGCCTCCCGTCCGGCGTCGCCACCGCCCTCTCCATCATCGCGGTCGTCGTCGGGATCGTCGGTCTCGGCGTGTGCGTGGTGCTCGCGGTGGCTCGCTTCGGCACCTTGCTGGCCACCTACAGCGGTGTCGCCAAGGAGCGCGTCGATGACCTGACCGACTGGCTCTCCAAGGTGGGTATCGGCACGGACGAGGTGCTCAAGATCGTCGAGTCGTTCGACCTCTCGAACCTGTTGTCCGTGGTCTCAGGTGCTCTCAACGGCATGTTCGGGCTGCTGTCCACGATGATCTTCATCCTGGCCCTGTGCCTGTTCATGGCCATCGACGCGACGGCGCTGCCGCGTCAGCTCGCCTCGGTCAGTCGACGACGCCCGGGCCTCGTCGACGCCCTGTCCTCGTTCTCGGTCGGGACGCGACGCTATCTGCTTGTCTCGACGGTGTTCGGACTGATCGTCGCCGTCCTCGACACCCTGGCCCTCTACCTGCTGGGCGTGCCGGCGCCGTTGGTGTGGGGCCTGCTCGCGTTCCTGACCAACTACATCCCGAACATCGGCTTCGTGATCGGGCTGATCCCACCGGCGATCCTCGCGCTGCTGGACGGCGACCTCTCGCTGATGCTCGCCGTCATCGCCGTCTACTGCCTCTTGAACGTGGTGATCCAGTCGGTGATCCAGCCGAAGGTCGTCGGTGAAGCGGTGGGCCTCTCGGTGACGCTGACGTTCCTGTCACTGATCTTCTGGTCGTGGATCATGGGCCCGATCGGCGCCGTGATGGCGGTTCCGTTCAGTCTGTTCGTACGCGCGGTCTTCGTGGAGTCGGACCCGGCGAAGCGCTGGCTGATGCCGCTCATCGCGGGAAGCGCCCCGGTGGAGCTACTCGGGGATGGTGACGATCTCGATGACGTCGACCCCCAAAGAGCTGAGTAGGTCCAGCACACCCTGCAGCTCCTTGGCGTCGGCGAGGTCACCGACCAGGGTGGTCGTCGCCCGCTGCGTGGCCCGGGTCAGGTGGGGGAAGGTCTCGATGACGTCGTCCGACACTGACGAGCCCACCCGGATGAGGATCCGGGTCATGAGCGCATCACGTCGATCATGTGTTCGTTCATGTTTGGCTCCAGCAGGTGGCCTGGACGATGGTCTGACCAAGGTAAGCGGCCGGGCGCCCGGAGCGGTCACCGGAAACGGGCGAGGGTGAGTGGTCGTGCCCCGGGGAACACTGCTCACGTGAACGTGGCTGACCTGCGGGGCCGGGTGGACGCCCTGATCGACCACGTCCCTCTGCTGCGGAATCTGGCCACGGAGACCATTCGGATCGAGTTCATCGACCGGTGCATGCTGATCGCCGCCCAGGCGCTTCTGGCCATGGTGCCCATGCTGGTCGTGCTGGCGGCCTTCCTGCCCCAGCTCACCGGGAACGCCCTGGAACAGGTTTCGCAGGTCACCGGAGTCGGTGACGAGGCCGTACGCCAGCTGTCGGGGGAGGTGAACCTGGATCAGGTGCGTTCCGAGACCGGTGCGGTGGGCCTGGCGATCACGATCGTGTCGGCGACGTCCTTCGGCCGTGCCGTGCAGCGGATGCTCGAGCGGGTCTGGGACGAGGAGCACGTCGGAGGCCTGCGGGGGGCGGGCCGCTGCCTGCTCTGGGTCGTCGCCTGGCTGGCCTGCCTCGGGGTGGTCAACACGGTCGTCAGCCTGCTCACCGATCCGGGGGACCTGCTCCGTCCGTTCCTCCAGATGCTCGGCGCGTGCGCCGTGTGGTGGGGGAGCAGCTGGGTGCTGCTGTTCGGACGCACCCGGGGATGGCTGCTGCTCCCGGGTGCGGTGCTGACCGGCGTCGTGCAGGTCCTCTACAGCCGAGGCTCGGCGTGGTTGATGCCTGCCTATGTCGAGTCGAATGCCGAGCAGTTCGGCATGCTGGGCGTGATCCTGTCGCTCTCGACCTGGCTGATCGGCTTCGGCGGAATCATCGTCGGCGGTGCGCTGCTCGGCCGGCTGCTCGTCGAGGATCCGGTCATCGCCTGGTTCGTGCAGCAGGTGCGTACGTTTCTCACCCGGAGAAGGTGAGGCCGGCCGACGCCGGGCCGCGCTGAAGTCTGGCCATGGGCGAAGCAATAGGCGAGTCTCTGCCGATCGCCGTGGGTGTGCTCGTCAGCCCCATGCCGATCGTCGCACTGGTCCTCATGCTGGTCAGCCGCCGCGCCGGCTCCAACGGGGCGGCCTTCGTCGCTGGGTGGCTGTCGGGCATCTTCGTGCTCGGCACGCTCGTCGCGCTGCTCGTCGGTGCGGCCGGATCGGGAGACGCGGACACCCCGACCTGGGCGTCACTGCTGAAGATCGTCCTCGGAGCTCTGCTCCTCCTGCTCGCCGTACGCAGCTGGCGGGGCAGGCCGGAGGAGGGGGAGGCCGCGCCGACCCCGTCGTGGATGGCGGCGCTGGACGAGTTCAACGCCTTCAAGGCGTTCGGCACGGGCGTACTCCTGGGATCGGTCAACCCCAAGAACCTGCTGCTCGTGGTCTCGGCGGCCAGCACGATCGCGACGGCGACAGCGGTGACCGGCGAGCGGATCGTGGCGATGGCCGTCTTCACCGTCGTCGCCAGCCTGGGCGTGCTGGTGCCGTTCGGCATCTACCTGGTGGCCGGTGAGCGCGCGGCCCGGCTGCTGGAGGGCATCAAGGTCTGGATGATCGCCCACAACGCCGCCATCATGACGGTCCTCCTCGTCGTGCTCGGGGCCAAGATGGTCGGCGACGGAGTGGGGTCGCTGTGATGGACGGGTCCACCTGGGTCGCGAGCCTCCTCAGCGCAGCTCTCGTCGTCGCCCACATCACCGTGTGTGTGGTGGCGCTGGGCGTGATTCCCGGCGGCCGCAAGCCGTCCACGGGCCTGGCCTGGCTGTTCCTCATCCTGGCGCTGCCGGCGTTCGGTCTGCTCGCGTTCCTGCTCTTCGGGAGCACCAGCGTCGGCCGCAAGCGCCGGGCATGGCAGCGGCAGGTCAACGAGTTGGTCAGCGCCGAGATCAGGTACGACCCGGCGGCACAGACGGCTCCGGCGGGCCCCTCGGGCGGCGCCGTACGGCTCAACGAGCGCCTGGGGTCACTGCCGTTGACCGGCGACAACCGGATCGAGGTCCATCCCGACTATGCGCGGACGTTCGCGGCGATGACCGAGGTCGTACGCAGCGCCCGGTGGTTCGTGCACGTGGAGTTCTACATCTCGGCCTGGGACGAGGCCACCAGCGACTTCTTCGACGCACTCGTCGACGCGGTCGCACGCGGGGTGGAGGTGCGCTTCCTCTTCGACCATCTCGGCTCGCGCGGCATCCCCGGCCACCAGGACATGCTGTCGCGGCTCGAGGGTTCCGGCATCAAGTGGGCGCCGATGCTGCCGGTCCGGCCGCTGCGCGGTGAGCTCCGCCGTCCGGACCTGCGCAACCACCGCAAGATCCTCGTCGTCGACGGCGTGGTCGCGTTCGCGGGCTCGCAGAACCTCATCGAGCCCGGCTACGACAAGCCGAAGAACCACAAGGCGGGGCGCGAGTGGGTCGATCTGATGATCCGGATCGAGGGGCCGGCGGTGCGGGACCTGGCAGTCGTCTTCGCGACCGACTGGTATGCCGAGACCGCCGAGAGCATCCGCGACATGCTCGTCCCGCGTACGCCTGTGGAGATCGAGCGGACGGAACGAGCCGCCGAGAAGGTGGCGTGCCAGGTCGTGCCGAGCGGTCCCGGTTTCGTGACCGAGAACAACCTGCGCCTGTTCAACACCCTGATCTACGGCGCGCAGTCGCGGATCTGCCTGGTCAGCCCCTACTTCGTGCCGGACGAGTCGCTTCTCTACGCCGTCACGACCGCTGCCCAGCGCGGTGTCGAGGTCGAGCTGTTCGTGAACGAGGGCGCCGACCAGTTCATGGTCTTCCACGCTCAGCGCTCCTACTACGCCGACCTCCTCGCCGCCGGTGTCCGGATCCGGCTCTACCCGGCGCCGTACGTCCTCCACACCAAGTTCTTCACGATCGACGACACGATCGCCGTCGTCGGCTCCTCGAACATGGACTACCGCTCCTTCGCGCTCAACTACGAGGTCATCGTGCTGCTCGAGAGCGAGCAGGTGGTCGATGACCTGCAGAGCGTGCTCGACGACTACCGGGAGAGGTCGAGCGATCTCAGCGCCGAGGAGTGGTCGCGGCGCGGGCGCGGGGCCGCGTACGTCGACAACGTCATGCGCCTGACGGCGGCTCTTCAGTAGCCGCCTTGCCGGTCGCCGCCGCGAGCGCGGCCTCGACGGTCGGGTAGATCAGCGGCTCGCCCTCTTCGGCGGCCTTGGTCAGGACGTCGCGCACCTGGCCCACGTCGCCGGCGAGCGCCAGGTCGGCGCCGAGCCGCTGCAGGTCGCCGCGGAGCTGGGTCAGCATGGCGGTGGCGGTGACGTCGATCGACGGCGTGGCCCGGCCGTCGAGCACGACCAGCCGGAGGTCCGGCACGTCCGCGGCGAGCTCGCGGACCCGCTCACGCACGTAGTCGGCGTTCGCGAACAACAGGGACGCCTCGACCCTGACCACCAGGAAGCCCGGGACTCCCGCGTACGCCGGGTTGCGGCTCTGGTCCACCCACAGACCCGCGTGCGGCGAGGTGCCGCCGTCAGCGGGAGCATCGACGGGGGCCAGCGGTGCGATGTGCGGCCGTGAGGTCCGTGCGATGAGCAGAACGACCGAGGCGACGATGCCGATCACGAGACCGGGCAGGGTGTCGAAGACGAGCACGCCGATCAGCGCCGCGACGGCGCCGACGAAGTCGGCGCGAGCGGTGAGCTGGTAGACCTTGGTGAGCTGCCCGGTCCGGATCCGCCACAGTCGGCGCAACGCGGAGATGTCGACGAGCTCGATCACCGCGGCGATCACGATCGCGGCGAGCGTGGCCTCGGGAAGGTCGGAGAAGAGCCGGGTCATGAACAGCAGCGTGAGCAGCGTGAGCACGGCGGCGGTCACCGCCGAGAGCTGCGATTTCGCGCCGGCCGATCCGTTGACGGCGGTCTTGGACAGGGAGCCGTTGACCACCATCCCGCTGGCCAGGCCGGCCCCCAGGTTGGAGACGCCCAGACCGAGCAGCTCGCGGTTCGGGTCGATGTCGTAACCGCTCTTGGCGGCGTACGTCTTGGCGGCGCCCAGGCCCTCCGCGAATCCGACGAGCATCACCCCGACGGCCGCCGCGATGAGGTCGCGGAAGTCGGGACCCGACACGTCCGGGAGCCCGATGGTAGGCAGACCGGCGTCGATGTGGCCCACGATGGCGAGACCGTGGCTGTCGAGGTCGAGCAGGGCGGTGAGCCCGATGCAGAACAGCGCCACGAACAGGGACGCGGGAAGGAGGGGCACCAGCCGCCGCAGGACGAGCAGGACGGCGAGGCTGCCTACGCCGATGGCGATGGTCAGGGGGTCGACGTCACCCAGCTGGAGCAGCAGGTCCCAGGCCTTCTCGAAGAAGTTGCCCGAGCCCTTCTCCACGCCCACCAGCGATGGGAGCTGCCCGATGATGATCGTCAGCGCGAGTCCGATGATGAACCCTCGCAGCACCGGCTCGCTGATGAAGGCGGCGAGGAAGCCCAGGCGGAACAGGCCGGCGACGAGCGCGACGATGCCTGTCGCGATCGCCAGGCCGGCGGTGAGCGCGACGACGTCGGCCCCGCCGGAGGAGAAGTCCGCCACGATCCCGGCCGAGAGCGCTGCGGTCGCCGACATCGGCGCGACGATCACGTGACGCGAGGAGCCGAGCAGGCAGTAGAGAACCAGCGAAGGCACTGCTGCGTAGAGGCCGACGACCGGCGGCACGCCGGCGATGGTGGCGTACGCCAACGACTCCGGTACGAGCACGGCCCAGACCGTGAGCCCGGCGAGGACGTCGGACCTGATCCAGGACGGCGAGTAGCCGCTGAACGACGGAGCGATGAGTCTGGCCACGATCGGTGAGGCTGCTACGCCGGGCCCGTTCCGGGATCGCCCGGAAGGGGTGAGCCTGGGGTCACCCCGCCGGCGGATGATGCGTTGACGGCGTGGGCCCGACGTCCGTACGCCTTTCTTCCTCCCTGGATTGGAGCGCCGGTGGCCAAGGGCGACATGGATCCCGACCCGGACGGTCGTACGTCGCTGCAGCGGCTCTACGCGGGGTCGCTGCGTCGCACCCAGGCACGTGCGCAACGAGTGCTGCGGAGAGAGGTCCGGGAGATCACCCCGCAGAAGCGCCACTGGCGCCGCGACCTCGTCGCCGGGCTGCCAGGGGCCATCGCCAGCGTGCCCGACGGGATGGCGTCGAGCGTGCTCGCCGGGGTCAACCCCACCCACGGGCTCTACGCCTCCTTCGCCGGTCCCATCGTGGGCGGTCTGAGCTCCTCGACCCGGATGATGGTGGTCACGACCACCAGCGCCTCGGCGCTGGCCGCGGGCTCGGTCCTGGCCGGTCACGACGCCGACGACCGGTCGGCGGCGATGCTGCTGTTGACGATCGTCGCGGGCGGGGTGATGCTCCTGGCCGCACTGTTGAGGCTGAGCCGCTACATCAGGTTCGTCTCCTACTCGGTGATGCTCGGCTTCCTCACCGGGGTCTCGGTCAACATCGTGCTCGGTCAGCTCCCGGACATCGCCGGCGTCGACGCCGAGGGGCCCTTCGCCGCGGCCAAGGCGTGGGACCTCCTCACCCGGCTCGACGAGAGCAGTCTGCCCACCGTCGCGACCGGGCTGGGGGCGCTGTTCCTGCTGCTGGTGCTGGCTCCGACCCGGCTCGCGGTGGCCTCGTCGCTGGTCGCGCTCGTCCTGCCGACCCTTGCCGTCCTGGTGACGGGGGCCGACGTCGTCAGGGTCAAGGACTCCGGCACGATCCCGCAGGGCCTGCCCGTCCCGCAGCTGCCCGACCTGAGCCTGCTCGACATGGACATGGTGACCGGTGGGATCGCCATCGCGGCGCTCGTGCTCATCCAGGGAGCGGGAGTGGCCGAGGCCGTCCCGAACCTCGACGGCAGCAGGTCCTCGATGCGCCGGGACTTCACCGCGCAGGGACTCGCCAACGTCGCCTCGGGCTTCTTCGGCGGCCAGCCGGTCGGCGGGTCCGTGGGCCAGACGGCCCTCAACGCGACGGCCGGCGCCGTCTCCCGTTGGGGCGCGATCTGGGCGGGCATCTGGATGGTGGTGATCCTCGTGCTGCTCTCCGGCGTCGTCGGTGAGGTCGCGATGCCGACCCTCGCCGCTGTGCTCATCTATGCCGGCGCCGCGTCCATCCATCCCCGCGAGGTGGTGGCCGTCGCGAGGACGGGTGTCATCCCCGCCGTCGCGATGACGGCGACCTTCGTCGCCGTCCTCCTGCTGCCGGTCGCGCAGGCGGTCGGCATCGGCGTGATCGCCTCGCTCCTGCTGCAGCTGCGACAGGACTCCCTGGACCTCAGGCTCGTACGCATCGAGCGGGACGAGGAGGGGCGCTTCATCGAGAGCCCGGTGCCGCGGACGCTGACGCGTGGCGACCTCGTCGTGCTCGAGGCGTACGGCTCGCTGTTCTACGCAGGGGCGAGGACGCTGCAGCGTCGGCTGCCGCTCCCGCCCGAAGGGCCGGAGCCGGACCAGGGCGAGGAGGCGGCCACCGCGGTGGTGCTGCGGCTGCGAGGGCGTACGACGCTGGGCGCCACCTTCTTGAAGGTCGTGGGGGACTACGCCCGGGATCTGGACGGAGCGGGCGCGCGTCTGTATCTGTCCGGGGTCGACCCGGACCTCGTCGAGCGCTGGTCGGCGGACGGCACGCTCCAACGGCTCAGCGGGGTCCACATCGAGCCGGCCACCCAGATCCTGGGGGAGTCCACGCACGCCGCGGTGGTCGCTTCGCAGGAGCCACCCTCCGACCGGCCGGAGTGAACCGCTCCAAGTCACCCGATGCGGGTGAGCAGCAGGGGCGCAACCCGTCCTAGCGTCGGAGTAGTCCTGCCGCCCGGCAGGCGCGCGATAGGTGGGAGGCACGATGGAACGCGGCCCGGTCGAGATCCTGTTTCTTTCGATGTCGGAGGACGTCGAGCTCGGCGACCTCGCGGCGGTACTGCGGCAACCGGTCGAGAGCGGAGTGATCCGGATCATCGACTGCGTGCTGATGTCCAAGGACGCCGGCGGCAGCTTCCGGGCCCTCGACCTCGAAGAGGCGGAGGGTCTGCCTGCGGAGCTGTCGGGGCTTCAGATCGACGCCAACGACCTGCTGAGCGACGCCGACATCGAAACCTTCGCCACCGCCCTCGAGCCCGGCCAGGCCGGCCTCGCGGTCGTCTACGAGCAGGTCTGGGCGCGGGAGGCCGTCGGGCGCATCCGGAGCGTCGGTGCCGAGGTCGAGCTGTTCCTGCGGGTGCCACCCGAGGACGTCGACGTCGCCTTCGCCTCCGCCGCCCGCTAGAGAGGAGTCACGTCATGTTGGGTAGACGCGTCGGCCGCCCCGGTCTCATCGGTGCCGCCGCACGAACGGCAGTCATCGCCGGCACAGCCACCGCCACCTCGAACGCCGTCAACCGCCGGCAGGCGGCCAGGGCCCAGGAACGGGCCCAGTCAGAGGCGTACGAGCAACAGCAGTACGAGCAACAGCAGTACGCAGCGGCCCCGCCGCCTCAGCCGCCACCCGCTCCGGCGGCACCGGCGGCACCGGCGCAGAGCGACCTGATCGGTCAGCTGAGGCAGCTGGGAGAGTTGCACAGCCAAGGGGTGCTCAGCGACGAGGAGTTCGCAGCCGCCAAGCAGCAGCTGCTCGGCTGACGGACACCAGGAGCGGGGGAGGACATGTCGACAGGAACTCTGGCCGTGTGGAGGTTCGACACTCCTGAAGGTGCCGAGGAGACCATGCACGCGCTCGAGGAGCTGGCTCGGGAGGGCCTCATCGACCTCCACGACGCCGCGGCCCTCTCCTGGCCGTCGAGCAGCATGAAGCTGAGGACGACCGAGCTGCATCCAGACGAGGGCGGGGGAGCGTTGGGCGGGTCCTTCTGGGGTCTTCTGCTCGGCTTCATCTTCTTCGTGCCACTGCTCGGAGCCGCCCTGGGCACCGCCACCGGGCTGGTCTCGGACGCGCTGAGCGCCGTCGGGATCGACGACGGCTTCATCAACAGGGTCCGGGACCGGGTCACCCCGGGGACCTCGGCGCTGTTCGTGCTGACCACGGACAGCGTCGTCGACTCGGTCAGGGACACGATCGGAGGGCGACTGCCGTCCGACCCGATCTTCACCGATCTGACCGACAGCCAGGAAGCAGCGCTGCGTGACGTCTTCGGTGCCGGAGGATCGCCCGTTGCGGGTGAGCCCGCCGGGGCCGAAGCGGCCTAACTTCTCGTCCACCGAAGCGGTCGACGAGAAACCGCTCACGACCACAGGGAGTACCCCATCATGAGCACGACCACACCACAAGGCGGAGGCTACGACTCTCCGGTCAAGACCGCCTTCGCCTTCTCCGGCGCGATCTTCGCAGGCACCATCCTCACGACGGTCGGCATCTTCCAGATCCTCACCGGCATCGCTGCCGTTGCCGAGGACACCGTCTACGTCAAAGGCATCGACTACGTCTACCAGTTCGACCTCACCGCCTGGGGCTGGATCCACATCGTCCTGGGCGCGATCGCGGTAGCGGTCGGCATCGGCTTGCTCCTCGGACAGACGTGGGCCCGTATCGCCGGCATCGTGATCGCGGTCATCGGCTCGATCTCCGCGTTCGCCTTCATGCCCTACTACCCGTTCTGGGCGCTCGCGATGCTGGCGCTCTACATCTTCGTCATCTGGTCGCTCGCGCAGCTGATGTCGAGTCGTGCCGAGCTCTGACATGGCCAGCTCCGACATCCCAGGCCCTGGCGTCTCCGGCTCGGAGCCTGCGGGCCCCGACGTACGGAGCCCGGGTGCCGGACAGGATCCGAGTGCGGCCACATCGCCCCAGGACCGTCCCGTGGGCTCCGGCTCCGTGTTCGAGGGCCTCGGGGACTACTGGGGCCTGGTCCTGACCTACGGGCTGGTCACCACGGTACTCGGCGTCATCCTGGCGGTCTGGCCGAAGCAGACGCTCGTCGTCGTCGCGGTGATCATCGCGATCCAGATCATCGTGTCGGGAGTGTTCCGGCTCATCGCCGCGGTGGCCGGCAGGTCCATGGACGGCGGTCTGCGAGCGGTCGTCGGCTTCTCGGGGGCGCTGGCGATCGTCGTCGGCCTGCTCTTCCTGCGGGACCCGGTCCAGACGCTGCTCATCGTCACCATCCTGCTCGGAGTCTGGTGGGTCATCGGAGGCATCGTCGACATCATCGGCGCCATCCTCCGGCCAGCCCCTGGGCGGCGCCTGTGGGAAATCACCGCCGGTGTCATCACGGTCCTCGCCGGTGCCGTGCTCCTCATCAACCCGGAGCTGTCGCTGGGCGCACTCCTGCTGGTCTCCTGCATCTGGCTGATCGCCGTCGGCATCATCGCCATCGTGATGGCCTTCCGCCTCCGTGCCGAGGCCAAGAGCTGAGATTCGAGGATGAGCGCAGTCCAGAACCCGCACTGACATCGGCTCGGCCGCCGGGTCCCACGGCGGCCGAGCCCGATGCGGTCAGATGAGGTTCAGGCTCCGCGCCACGGCCAGTGCCTCGCTGCGCCGTGAGGCACCGAGCTTGGCGTACAGGCTGCTGACGTGGGTCTTCACCGTGTTCTCGGAGACGAAGAGCGCGGCGCT
Source organism: Nocardioides sp. NPDC059952 (assembly GCF_042730435.1). Lineage (NCBI taxonomy): Bacteria > Bacillati > Actinomycetota > Actinomycetes > Propionibacteriales > Nocardioidaceae > Nocardioides > Nocardioides sp. NPDC059952. The sequence goes on from NZ_JBHWLY010000002.1 coordinate 156,378, forward strand.
GATGTCGGCGTACGTCGATCCGCGGGCGAGCTCACGAAGGACGTCCCGTTCCCGGGCGCTCAGCCCGGGGAGGGGCCCGGCCGACTCGTCGACCGCCTCGGTCGGTCGGGGCGTGCCCTGGTCGAAGTAGGTCGTCAGGCTGGGCATGTCAGCGATGCCGGCCGCGATCCGGCCGACCCAGCGATGCGGCCGGAGCGCTGGGAACCGTCCCAGCATGGTCTGCACAGGCGTCCCCTGTCGGGTCCAGCCGAGGAACGGGATCGCGTTCTGGCGCACCTCGGTCTCGATCGCCACCTGCTGGAGATGTTCGGCCGCCGCGTCCACCTCCCCCAGCTCGTGGAGCAGCTCCGCGCGCCCGACGAGCGCGATCCCCCGGGTCATCGGCTGGGACCAGGTCGCCTGCTGCGCTGCGATGTCGAACTGGTCCGCGGCAAGGCGCCGGTTTCCGTCGAGGTCCGCGCGCAACGCCCTGGCCAGGGCGGCCTCGCCGTTCATCCCGCGCTCGGTGAGCTCGTCCTCCACAGACTTCAGCGAACGTCGGTCGGTCGCCAGCGCGGCCAGCTCGGCCAGGTTGATCAGCAGAGTGACCTGCAGGTGGTCCGGCAGCCGGAAGGCTCCGGGCAGGTCCAACGGCTCGCCGAGCATCTGGCGGGCGCGCACGACCGAGTGGCCCGAGAGGGTGATGTGCGCCTCCCGGAGCCTCATCCAGAACCGGGTGCACAGGTCTGCGGGATGGAGCTTGGCGTCCGCGATGGGCGCCAGCTCGAGCCAGGGGAGCCGTGAGCTGCGCGCCAGGGCTGCGGCCAGCGCCGTCCGGGTGCGGGTGAAGTCGCTACGGGTGCCGTGGGGGCGACCTCGATCGGCCCGCTCCAGCAGGGTCGCGGCCTCTTCGGCGATCTCCCCGCAGGCCGCTTCGCGACCGAGCATGTACTCCGTCATCGCCAGATGGCTGGAGGCATCGGCCCCGACCGCCGGCATGTCCCAGGTGCGGGCGAGCCCGATCGCCGAGGTCAGGCTCTGCTCCGCCTCCAGCAGCTGACCGAGCCAGCTCTGGGTGATGCCGAGCTCGGTGAGCAGCTGCGGCAGAATATCGGCCTCGCCTCCGGCGCCGTGCCTGCCCCGGACCACCTCGGCCGCCCGGTCCACCGCGGCTCGTAGGGGCTCGAGGCCGAGCCGTGCCCGCATCAACCCGATGCAGGCGAGCTCCTCCTCCGACATCGCGGCCGATTCCGCCAGACACCTGTCGAGCCAGTGCTCGGCCTCGGGTACGTCGCCTTCGAGCCAGGCCTCCACCGCGAGGGCGAACCAGGCCCTCGGGGTCGTCTCGACGTGCTCGGCGAGGTTGCGCGCGAAGGGGCGGAGGCGGTCGCCGTCGCCGCGCATCGCCGTTCTGATTCCGTCGTCGGCGAGCACGACCGCCATCTCCTCGTGGGCACCGACGGCCTCGAGTCGGCGCAGCGCGCCCGGCGTCTCGCCGCGCGTGCGGTCGATCCGGACAGCACGCACCACCGTCGATCGCGCCCGGGCGACGTCGACCCCGCCGGCGACCAGCCGGCGGCGTACGACCTCGGCGAGCAGCGGATGGATCCGGTAGGCCTCCTCGCCTCCGGCGTCGGGGATGAGCGGGACCGCGCGGGTCACGAGCAGCCCGGTGCTCTCCAGATCGGTCAGCGTCTCTCCGGCGCTCGGGTTCTGGGAGAGATGCGCGGCGGTCCTGGCGGTCACGAGCGTCTCGGCGGAGGTGCACAGCAGCAGATGCCTCGCACGTGCGGAGAGCGACGCGAACACCTCGCTCGCCACCCGGTCACCGAGGCCGATGGTGCCGTCCTCGAAAGCGGACTCGCCCGCCCTGCCCGGAGGGCTCGCATGGGCGGACCGGGCCGCCAGGACGACCGCGGCGCACCAGCCGCGGGCCTGGTGGACGATGGCGTCGATGACGGGCCTGGAATGGGTGCGGGCGTGCTCGACGATGAGCGCCTCGGCCTCGGCGTCGCTCAGCTGCAGCACGTTGCCTCGCACGACCGAGAAGTTGCCGAGCAGCTCCGGTACGAGCCTGGTGAAGGGCAGGTCCCAACGGCTGATCATCACCAGCCGCATCGAGTCGGGATCGTCGTTGAGCCGCTCGTTGAGCATCCGGTGCGTGGCGGCACGAAGCAGGTGCGCGTCGTCGATGACGATGCGAGGGGGCGTGCCCTCGGCGGCCTCGTCGAGCATCGCGGAGAGCTGGTCGGGAGTCATCGTGCCGTCGGCATCCACCCAGCGCTGGGCGCGGGGAGCTCCGTCGTCGGTCTGTTGCCGCAGCCACCCGGCGACCCCCAGGGTCTTGCCGGCGCCGGCGGGCGCGATCAGCAGGGTGATCGCGGCATCTGCGGAGCGGTCGAGGTCGTCCCACAGCGTGCGGCGCGGCACGTAGACCCTCGGGAGGCGGGGCCAGGGGGCGCTGGCTGCGGCATCCCCGGCCCTGGCCGTGGGTATCACCGCCGGCTCAGTGCGCGGCATCGGTGCGGATTCTGCTGTCGTCGGGTCTGTAGCGGGCGCCGGCCTGCTGCGCTGCACAACCTCTCCCCTCGGTCAGAGCTCAGATGACACCGGCGTCGTGCGCTCGTTTGGGGGGAGAGTGCTGATGAGCGTCACCGCGCCGTAGATGAGCCGGTAATACCCGCCCGGCTATGCTGCGATGCTACTCAAAGTAAACGGCAAAAAACGGCGAAAGGATCACCTATTTCGGGTGACCGGCCTCAGATCATCTTCGGGAACGAGATGAGCACGATCGTCAGGACCAGGAAGCCCACGCCGCCGATGCAGAGCAGCGCCCACTGAGCTCGGCGCCGGCGCATGCGCTCGGAGATGGCTGCGAAGAACAGCACGCAGGCGAAGCCGATGGTCAAGACGGTGTAGTTGTCGCCGCGCTGGTTGTTGCGGAGAGCCTGGACGAACTTGCGGTCGGCCGCCTCGTCCGCGGCGCTCGCGCGCACGGACTCGGGGATGACGTACTCCTCCATGTCGAACGGTGTGGCGGGAGCGTCGGGGTCCTTCAGCGGGCGGGCATCGAGCCACGCCGGGAAGACGGTGGCCAGCGGCTCCGGGAAGCGAGCCTCGAGAAACTCGGTCAGCTCGGTGTCGCCGCTCTGGTACGCCTCGAGCCACTGCACGAACAGGGACACCTGGACCGACAGCTTGCGGTTGGCGGTGGACTCCAGCCGGGCGGCCTGGATCCGGTTCGTCGATGCCTGCGAGAAGGAGATCGACATCGCTCCGCTCCATTTGCTCGCCTGGAAGCCGGTCCAGGCGGTCAGGATCGCCGTCACGGACAGCAGCACGATCGCGATCAGTTCGCGCCAGTCCGTACGCGATTCGTCGAGGGTCACCGAGCTCGTCACCTTCCCAGACTGCCCGTGCCGGAAGGTCTCGGTGATCGCCGGAAAGGGGTGAACCGGCTGCCTGCGACAGCTCTCCTAGAGGGCCATCTGGTCCGGTGGCCAGTCGCCCTCGTGCGGGTCGCGGTAGGTGCGCCCGGCCGACGGCCACCCCCGGTCGCCGGCCTCGTCCGTGTCCTGCGCCACCCAGGCGACGGCATCGTCGTAGGCTTCGCGGGTCGCCTCCCAGATCACCGCGGTGCCCTGGTAGACGGAACCCGCCGAGCCGAGCGTGTCGTCGGTCTGCAGCTGGCGCACCAGCCGCTCGTTGTCGGTGACGATCACCAGCCTGCTGCCGAGGTCGGCGAGCCCGGCAACGTACGTCCCCAGCACCTCGAGCAGCGTGGCGCCGGCATCGTCGGCGCCACGCAGCCGCAGGATCACCACGGACCTGCGTGAGGCCGGCGTCAGATCCGGCATCTGGGAGCGCAGAGCGGTGGCGGTGGCGAAGAAGATCGGCCCGTACGGCTGGAGCACCACGACCTCGCGTTCGCCGAGACTCGTCGGCGGGTTGGTCTCGATGACCCGGTTGTCCGCGCCCATCACCAGTCGGCGCGTCACCAGCCGTGAGGACTGGCCGATCACGAAGAGCAGCACCGACAGCCCGACACCGACCAGCACGGCGTACTGCAGCGGCATCAGCAGGGTGAGCACCAGCGTCGTCAGCATCACCGTCAGCGGCACCGGCCCGGTCTTGCCGACCGCGAGCAGCTTGGCCGGCTTGACCGTACTGACGCCGACCACGATCAGCAGTCCGGCGAGGGCAGGCATGGCGACGAGCTCGACGACGCCGGCGAAGAGAATGATGACGGCGGCCATGACGGCTGCCGCGACGAGGAGGGCGAACCGGTTCCGGGCGCCCGCGCCGACGACCAGCGAGGTGGCCGACATCGACCCGCCCACCGGTACGCCGCGGAAGAGGCCGGAGGCGATGTTGCCCGCTCCCTGGCCGATGAAGTCGCGCGAGGGGCTGGTGGTGCCGTCCGGGTTCGGGAAGCCCGCCGAGACCCCGGCGCCCTGGACCATCCCGACGAACGCGAGGGCGGCGGCGGGGAGGAGGAGGTCGAGCGTGGCCGACAGGTCCGGGAACACCGGAAGCGGCAGCGAGCCGGGGACCTCGGCGACGTCGGCGACCAACGCCACGGTGTCGCTTCCCAGCGCGTTGAGCACGGCAGCCAGCGCGGAGCCCGCGGCGACGGCCACCACCAGTCCGGTCGCGCCCAGGCGGGTGCGCTGCAGGACGAGGATGCCGGCGATGGTGGTCAGGCCGACGACCAGGGACGCGAGGTCGACCCCGCGAAGGTGCAGGAGCAGGTCGAGCGCCGCGGTGACGCGGTTGCTTCCCTGGGAGTCGTAGCCGGTGAGGTTGTCGAGCTGTCCGAGCACGATGCTGATCCCGACCGCGGAGATGAACCCCGTCATCACCGACTTGGACACGAACCGCAGCAGCCTGCCCAGGCCGAGGGCACCGGCGACGATCATGACGATGCCGGTGAGGATCGAGAGGGTGGCGAGCGCCCGCACCGGGTCGTCGTACGCGTCGAGGTCCACGTCGGCGACGATGATCGCCATCGCCCCTGTGCCCTGGATCGCCATCGTGGCGGTCCCGGTGAACAGCGCCCCGCCGGCGAGCCCGAACAGGTAGCCGTAGAGTCCCGCGACCGGGTTCACCCCGGCGAGAAGACCGCTGGCGAGGCCGTCCGGGACCGACTCGATGCCGAGCACGGCGCCGGCAGCGGCATCGCGTCGGGCCGTACGCCGATCGAAGAGATGGCGAGGCAGAGTGATCCGCTCGCGCAGCCAGGTCAGCATCGGGCCTTGGGTCGGCCGTCGGTGGCGTACGCGGGGTTGCTCACCGCACCATCGCAACGCCGCGGGCGCGCGGCTGCCTCACCTGACTCGGGTGAGGCAGCCGCGTCGTTCCTGCGGCTGAGCGGAGTCGGCTATCACCCGTTGCGGGTGAAGGGAACTCGTGCGGGAGCGCCAACCATGGGTCCATGCTGCTGAGCCGAGCTCGGGTGCTGGCCAGCATTGTCTGCCTCATCCTGAATGAAGGAGAACTACTCACATGAGCTTCTGGGACATCATCTGGTTCATCATCGTGTCCTTCGCCTTCGTGGCTTACCTGATGATCCTGTTCAACATCGTCACCGACCTCTTCCGGGACAAGTCGGTCTCCGGTGTCATGAAGGCCGTCTGGATGATCTGCCTCGTCTTCCTGCCGTTCCTCACCGCCATCATCTACCTGATCGTCCGGGGCAAGGGGATGGCGGAGCGTCAGAGCGTGGCCTTCCAAGACGCCCGGGCGGCCCAGGACGACTACATCCGCTCGGTCGCCGGCGCATCTCCCGCCGAGGAGATCGCCAAGGCCCAGCAGCTGCTCGATGCCGGGACGATCACGGCGGACGAGTTCGCCGCCCTCAAGGCGAAGGCCCTGACCAACTGACCGGCCCCGCATCAGCGAGCTCGTCATCGCGGCATCACCCCAGTCGTCCGGCCGGGGTGATGCCCCGGCCGTCTCGGGGTGGAAACGTGACGGACCATGTCCGCAAGTACCCAGCCACCGGGACTGCTCTCCGCCGAACAGCTCGGTGAGCTGATCGAGCTGATCAGGCAGGCCGACAGCGTCGAGCTCAAGATGACCGTGCCGAACGCCGAACGACCTCTGGCCGTGGCCGCCCTGGGGCTCGATCCCCTGGATGCCCAGATCCGGCAGGTGTTCTTCTTCGACACTGCTGACCTGGCGCTCAACCAACGCGGGCTCGTCGTCCGCGCGCGTCGGATCCAGGGACGGAACGACGACTCCGTCGTGAAGCTGCGGCCCGTCAACCCGGCCGAGCTCTCGACGGCGCGCAAGTCCAAGAACCTGACCGTCGAGGTCGATGCGATGCCAGGAGGCTTCGTCTGTTCGGCCTCGATGAAGGCGACCCGTGGCCGGACAGACGTCAAGGAGGTCGCCGCGGGCACGCGCCCGATCCACAAGCTGTACACGAAGGAGCAGCAGGGCTTCTTCCGGGCCAACGCCGCCTCGGACCTCGCGCTCGATGACCTGGTGCCGCTCGGCCCGATCACCGTTCTGAAGCAGAAGCTGAGGCCACAGGAGTACGCGGGCCGGCTGGTCGCCGAGCTGTGGTTCTACCCGGATGGCGCGCGAGTCCTCGAGCTCTCCTCCAGATGCGCACCCGTGAACGCGTTCCAGGTCGCCGCGGAGCTCAAGGCGTTCCTGGCCGGGCGTGGGCTGGAGATCTCGGGTGATCAGCGGACCAAGACGACCACAGCGCTCGAGTACTTCGCAAGCGAGCTGACCGGGTAGCTCGACCGGCGACGCCGCGGTCCTCATCCACCACGGACGACGCCCGATCGTTGCTTCCGTACCAGGCTTGGTTCAGCTGTGGCCGACGATGATGCGGCTCGTACGCCGAAGGACGCAGGTCAAGGGTCATGACGCAGCCGAGGAAGCATCGAGCGCGGGAAGTCGAGTTGAGATCATGGGTCAGAACCCGCTGGAGCCGGGAACCGCCGGTGCCGCCGATGCCCAGGCCTTCGAGATACGGGTCGCCGGAATGGTCCCGCAGCAGGTCCTGCTGCAGCTCGCCGACGTCGAGACCTCCTCACGCGAGACGAGGACCGTGTTGATCTGCCGGTGTCGGGACCAGGCCGAGCTCCACGGGTTGCTCGCGAGACTTCGGACCTTCGGTCTCGAGGTCGTGGAGGTCCGAAGGCTCATCACCGGGACGGCGGACGAGGGGCCGACCGGGGGCGAGGCATGAGTGAGGCCGGGCCCGAGGCAGAGGTCGTGTTCGAGCTGACCGTCGAGGGCGAGCTGGGTCCGGTGCTCCGTTGTGCGCTGCAACCGGATGCCGTCGAGCGGCACCCGTGCACCACCTTTCGAGCCACTGCCGGTGCGGGTCTCGACCTGGCCGACCTCGTGGGCATGCTGGATGCGGAGGGGCTGACGGTGGAGGACATCCGGGTGGCCGGTCTCCGATGAACAGCGAGGATGTGGGTCGCGAGGTCGGCGGGGAGCATCGGGGACACGATCTGCAGCTGGGTCGGGGGCCCCGCGCGGTCGCCGGTGCCGTCTACGGCCTCGTCTCGGTCATCGCCGTCATCGCCGCGGCCTCACACTTCGACGACTCCGCCGGCCGAGTCTTCGCCTTCGCCGTGGTCTCCAGCGTGGTGATCTGGACCGTGCACGTCTACGCGTCGATGCTGGCAGACTCGGGGCCGGAGGTCGAGCCCTGGCGCAGTGTCCTCATCGCGGGCGTGCGTCACGAGATCGGGATCGTGGAGGGTGTCTTCGTCCCGCTGCTCATCCTGTTCCTCGGCGCGATCGGGTGGCTCGAGGACGGACGCGCCATCGCCTGGGCCATGTGGTCCGGCGTCGTGCTCCTGGTTCTCGTCCCGCTGTTCTGGCTTCGCCGGACGGGCCGCTCGTGGGTCGGATCCTTGGTCGCTGCCGGGGCGTGTGGGTTGCTCGGACTGGGTCTGACCTGGATGAAGGTCCTTCTCCACTGACTCACCCGAGCTAACGCATTCGGGCTATGTACGGCATCAGGACGCCGTACTAGCGTGGTGATTTCCTCGGGTCTGACGTTCCCCCTTGTGTCCGTTGGGCGCTCTCGCGCACCGGTTCGATCTAGGAGGCAGGTCGACGCGATGGGACCTCACCCCGGCGATGGCTGGTTCGGCGTCCCGACGGTTCCCTCGGGATATGTGCCGCGACCCCGCCTCCTGCAGCTGCTCGATCGCAGTGACGCCTGCCCGTTCGTGCTGGTCAGCGCGCCGGCCGGAACCGGTAAGACGGCCCTGCTGGCGGACTGGGTCGCGGCAGGTGGGGAGCGGGACCGCACGGCGTGGATCACCTTCGAGGAGACGGATGTCGCGTTCTGGCCCGGTCTCCTCGGGTGCCTCGAAAGCCTGGGCGCGGCGGTCTCACCCGAGACGGTCCGCAGGGATGAGGGCCCGCTCGACCGCCAGGTTCGCCGGGCGGTTGCGGAGGCGGTCTGCGACCACTCGGAACGACTGACGGTCGTGGTGGACGGACACGACGTGCTCTCTGCCGAGGTCGCGGAAGATCTGGACTTCCTGCTGCGACATACCGGCGACCGTCTCCGCCTGGTGATGGCGACGCGCGCCGATCCGGTGCTTCCGATGTACCGGTACCGGCTCGACGACACGGTCGTCGAGGTGCGGATGTCGGACCTGGCCTTCACCGATGAGGAAGCCGGTGAGCTGACCCTGCGGGCGGGACTGACCCTGACGCCGGAGTCCGTGCACGCGCTCAACCTTCGGACGAAGGGATGGGCCGCTGGGCTGCGCTTCGGTGCACAGCTGCTGCGGATGCGGCAGGATCCGGACGACACCGTCTCGGAGATCGTCGGCGACACCGGAAACATCGCGGAGTACCTCGTGGGCGAGATGCTGGCCGCCCAGAGCCCAGAAGTACGATCCCTGCTCCTGGCGACGAGCGTTCCCGACACGATCCAACCAGGACTGGCCGAGGCGCTCGCCGGTCCCACGGCCGAACGTACGCTGAACCTTCTGACCCGGGACAACGTGCTCATCGAGCCCGTACCGGGGAGTCCTGGGTGCTACCGCTACCACCCGCTCTTCCGGGACCTCCTTCGCGCTGTGCTCGCCTACGAGTCGCCGGATGAGATGAGACACCTGCAGCGAACGGCGGCTGAGTGGTACGCCCGCGACGGCCAGGTCACTGCGTCCGTCGGTCACTTCGTGGCGATCGAGGCCTGGGAAGAGGCGGCCGCAGAGGTGGTCGACGACCTGGCAGTCGGCCAGCTGTTGCTCGACGACAGCACGAGCGCCTTGACCCAGTCGTTGCGGTCGATCCCGTCCGAGCTGGAGGACCCCGCATCCACCGTCGTGCGGGCGACCCTCGCGTTGGGAGCCGGCGACACCACCGGTTTCACGAACGAGCTGGCCCAGGTGCGGACCGATCCGGGTGTGTCATCAGGTTCTCGTCCTTGGGCCACGAACGTTGCGGTCAGGGTGCTGGAAGCCGTGGGCGCGCAGGCGTCGGAGGACCCGAGCGAAGCGATGTCCCTCGCCACGGCGGCCGAACAGGCACTAGAGGCGCCGGACCGCGGGCCGAAGGGGAGCTCCCGTCCCGAGCTGGTTGCCCTCGTCCTTCTCAGCAAGGGCATCGCGGCGCTGCGCCAGGGAAGGCTGGCGACGGCTGATGCGATGTTCAAGTCCGGCGTCACAGCGGCCGTCGGAGCCGGATCCGAGGCCCTCCTGGCGGAGTGTCTGGGCTACCAGGCCGTCATCGCCTGCTGCCGGGGCAAGCTGTCCAGGGCGGCGAGACTCGGGGATCGAGCGCTCGGTGCGGCCGAGTGCATCGGTGTCAACGCGGCAGACCGGGCGGTCGCCGCCCGGGTTGCCCTTGGCTGGGTGGCGATGGAGCGGTACGACCTGCGCGCGGCAGCCGATCACGTCCAGGCGGTCGAGCGTCTGGACCTGTCGCTGCGTGATCCGATCCCAGTTGCTTTCCTGGCCTTGATCAGGGCGCGTCTCCAGGTGGCGCACGGTGACCGGCTGGGCGCGGTCAGCAGGCTCGAGCAGGCGGCCGCGGGAGTCAAGGACGAGCGTGGTTGGCTCGGTCAGCAGCTACGCATCGAGCTCGCCCACGTTCGAGTCGCCGCTGGTGAGCCGGCGGCGGCTGAGATCGAGGGCCTTGGCGGCCAGCCCGAGGCGGCCCTCGTCGTCGGGCTCATGCAGCTGCAGCTGGGTGATGCGAACGCAGCCGACGCCGCGATGTCCACGGTCCTGTCGAAGCGGGCTGCTGTGCCGGTCCAGGTCTCCGGCTGGCTGGTGGAGTGCTCGCGCCGGCTCCACGACGGACCATCAGCGCGGGCACACGCGGCGCTCCACCGGGCCCTCGTGCTGGCCTCGCCGGAACGAGTGCGACGCCCTTTCCACGAGGCGCCATCGGTGGTGCGGCAGCTGCTCGTGCGGGACAAGCAGCTGAGCGCCGAGCACGCATGGCTCTTCGAGATCTCGACGGCGCCCTCGCGGAGGTCGTCCGTCCAGAAGGGTGCGCTGACCTCCACCCCGGCGCGCCCGTCTGCACCCGTGTTCGAAGAGCTCACGGAGAAGGAGATGGAGGTCCTGGGCCACCTGGCCAACCTCCTCACAACCGAGGAGATAGCAGGCGTCATGTACATCTCCGTCAACACGATCCGCACCCACGTGCGCAACATCCTTCGGAAGCTGGGTGTCAGCCGCCGGAACGCCGCGGTCAGGCGTGCTCGCGAACTGGGGCTCCTGCAGCAGTGAGTCGTCGCCGGGGCACGGCCCGATGCGGTTCATCCGCCCGGGGTGACGACGCGCACCCGGAGTCGCGTCGGGGCTACGCGGCGGCGTGGCGGAGGAAGAGGCACTCCATCGCCACCTGCGCGGCGAGACTCGCGGTGATGCCCAGGTGGTCGTGCGGCGGGCTCACGGTGTTGATGTCGAAGGCCGCGAACTCGAGCCCGCGCAGTCCGCGCAGGATCGTCAGCCCCTCGCGTACGGTGATGCCGCCCCAGGACGGGGTGACGACGCCGGGGGAGACCGAGGGGTCGAAGACGTCCATGTCCCAGCAGAGGTAGATCGGCACGCCGGCGAGCCGTTCCCGGAGGCGGGCGAGGAGCGCGGGGATGCCCATCGCGACGATCCGGTCCATCGTGATGACCTCGTAGCCGAGGCCGGTCGCCACGCCGACGATGCCGGGTCGCCCGTCGTACGCAGTGTCGCGCATCCCGACGTGCAGAGACCCTGCCGGATCGATGAGTCCCTCGCGGACCGCGTGCACGAAGGTGTTGGCGTTGTTGTACTCGTAGGGGTAGATGCCCTCGTAGGCGTCGGTGTGGGCGTCGAAGTGCAGAACCGCGAACTCGCGCCCGAGGGTCTTCTTGAGCGCGCGCAGCTGCGGCAGGGTCACTGCGCCGTCGCCGCCGAAGGTCAGTGGGGTCGCGCCGGCGGCGAGGATCGCGGCGACTCCGGCTTCGACCGCGTCGAAGCTCTGTTCGACGTTGCCCGGCAGCACCTTCGCGTCGCCCGTGTCGACGACGCCGAGCTCGCCCATCAGGTCGACGTCGAAGCCGTCCAGATGCTCGGCGACGAGGGCGGAGTGGGTGCGTACGTGGGCCGGGCCCGAGCGCGCGCCGACCCGGGTCGGGTGGTAGCCCATGTCGAAGGGCACGCCCATGACGGCGACCGAGCTGGTTGCGTCTGCGGGGCGGGCGGGAACCCCGAAGAGGGTGCCGACGGGAGCGAGCGAGGCGTTGTCCATGCGCTCAGCATGTCAGGGCCAGGTCTCGGGCTCGTGTCGCGGCGAAGTCGTGCTGTGATCGCCGACCTGCACTGGTCCGGTGTCAACCGCGGACGGCCTCCACGGCGTCAGTGGCGTCGCCCGCTTCGGAGCTGTCGACCGCCACGAGATCGGAGAACGTACGACGCAGGAAGTGGATCGCGTGACGTACGGCAGGTCCGTGGAAGGGCTTGCCTGAGAACAGGTCGAAATGATCGCCAGGGTAGTGACGGACCTCTGCGCGGCCGGCGAAGGCGGCTTTCATCGCTGCCTGCGGGGGAGCGCTGCGGTCGAAGTCGGCGACCTGGACCAGCCACGGGACCCTGAGACTCGCGGCAGCATTGGACGGCGCGCGGGTGCCGAGCTCGAGCACGACGTCGGCGGCGATCTCGTTGCGCCAGGTCGGGCCGGCTATCGCCAGATAGTCCTCGTAAGCGCCCTCCAGGGTGAGTGCGCCGGGCTGGCCAGGGCGCCCGACGACCGGAGTCATCACTGGGCCCCGGCCGGCTCTGCGTCGTACGGCGCTGGTGAGGCCGCGGCCTGTCGACGCCAGCAGCTGACCGGGCGCGTGGTGCTTGGTGGCGAGACGTGCGGCGGCCAGTCCGTCGACCATGGGAACGACGGAGACGACCGCCGCGACGTCGGTGCGCTGTGTCGCCGCCGAGACCACGTGACCGCCACCGAGCGAGATGCCCCAGAGCACGACCCGGGTGGGGTCGACGCCCGGCAGCCGCTTGGCGGCATCGGCGGCGGCGTGCAGGTCGGCGACCTGACCCGCGATCGATACGACCTGGCGGGGCTGGCCGTCGCTGGCACCGAAGCCACGGTAGTCGAAGGTCACCGCGTGCAGGCCGGCCGCGGCGAACGCCTCGGCGAAGGGCCACATGCCGGAGTCCTGGGTGCCGGCCAGGCCGTGCGCGAGGATGACGACCGGGGCGCCGTCGGCACCCGCGAAGTGGGTCGCGGCGCAGCGCACGTCGGCGGAGGTGAAGTCGAAGACTCTGCTCACAGGGTGCTCCCGTAGATGCTCTGGATCCAGATGTGGGTGATCGCGTCGATGTGGGCCTCTCGCTCGGGGCCGACCCCCAGCGCGTGCCGTTCGACGGCGTGGTCGTTGAGGTCGAGCAGGACAGCGGCGAGCGCGTGCGCGTCGACGCCCGACTGCGCGTGGCCGAGGGCCCGCTCGCGCTCGATCATCTCCGCTGTCATGTCCGCGAACTCGGCACGCCCCGCTTCCCACAGCTCGCGGACCGCCGCGCTGGAAGCGCGAGCCTCGAGAAGAGCACGATAGGTGTGCGGCGTCTTGTCGACCGACGCGAAGAGGGTGGCGATGACTGTGCGGATCCGCGCTCGGGGCTCTCCTTCTGCCTTGACCAGCAGGTCGGTGGCGTCCGATGCGTCGTCGTACAGCTCGGCCATGAGGGCCAGGACGGCGGTCGCCTTGCTCTCGAAGTAGAAGTAGAAGGCCGATCGCGTGACGCCTGCGCGCCGAGAGATCTCGGCGACGTTGATCTCCTCGAGCGTCTGCTCGCGGAGCAGCTCGTCAAGCGCCTCGAGGAGCGCCGAGCGACGCTGGTCGCCACGGTTGACGGTGCGGCGGTCCACCATTCGTGCCCAGAGGCGCTCGTCGCTCATCGGGCACCCCTGAGGTTTGCCCTGGCCAGGCCGGCGGGGATCTCCTTGACCCGCAGGTCGTGCTCATAGAGGAAGTAGTCGACCTGCTGGGTGTGCCGCGGGCGCTGGACCATGTGCGCGGTGTACTTCTCCTGGTCCTCGTCGATGACCTGCTCCATCTCCTCCGCCCTCGGCGGTTGGTAGCGGCCGGCGAGCCAGGCGGCCACCAGGCGGGTCTGGCACTCGACGAACGGGAAGAGGGTCGGGGTCGACTGCGCGAACCCGACGAACGCCAGGTCGTCGAAGCCGGGCTTGAAGATCCGCTTGTAGAGGCGGATCTGGTTCTCCGGCGCGCTGATGAAGTCCTCGTCGAAGAACGGGAACGTGATGTTGTACCCGGTGGCGTGGATGACGACGTCGAACTCTTCGCTCGTGCCGTCGGCGAAGTGCACGGTCTGCCCGTCCCAGCGCTCGATGTCCCCCTTGGCGCGTAGGTCGCCGGAACCGAGGCGCAGCGGCAGCTCCACCGACTGGGTCGGGTGCGCCTCGAAGAACTTGTGGTTCGGCGTCGGCAGCCCGTAGTCCTCGGGACGACCCGCGGTCATCGGCTGCATCAGCTGGACGAACTTGCGCTGCCACGCGAAGGGGATGTGGGGCGAGGTCTTGTAGTACTTGTCGGCTGGCTTGCCCGCGAAGTACTTCGGCACGATCCAGGCGCTGGAACGGGTCGAGATGACCACATCGTTGTCGAGGGTCTTGCTGGACAGCTCGACGGCGATGTCGGCGGCACTGTTGCCCAGGCCGATGATCAGGATCCGCTTCCCGCTGAGGTCGTACGGGGTGTGCGGGTCGACGTAAGCGTGCGAGTGCATCGTCAAGCCGGTGAACTCGCCCGGCTTGTGCGCGAACCGGGGGTCCCAGTGGTGGCCGTTGGCAACGACGATCCGGTCGAAGTGGCGTCTGCCTGTGCGCTCGGTCTCGAGCTCCCAGCCCCGGTCGGGGTGGCGCCGCGCGTGGACGACGCCGTTCTCGAACTCGATGTCCTTACGGATGTCGAAGGCGTCCGCGTAACTGTCGAGGTACTCCTTCACCTGGGTGTGGTGCGGGAAGTCGGGGTACTCCTCGGGCATCGGGAAGTCCTTGAAGGACAGCTGGTGCTTGGAGGTGTCGATGTGCAGCGATCGGTAGGCGCTGCTGTGCCCGTTGGGGTTTCCGAAGGCCCAGTTGCCGCCGACCCGATCGGACGACTCGAAGGTCGTGAACTCGAGGCCGTAGTCGGCCAGCATCTTGCTCATCGTGAGGCCACTGATGCCCGCGCCGATCACGGCGACGGTGGGACCACTCATCGGTGCTCCTTCCCTGTGGGCCCGGGAGAGAGCCCTTGACAAAGCGAGGTGACCTCCGTCACGTTAGGGCGGTGAATTGACACGTGTCAATAGACCTAGACAGATGTCAGCTGAGGACCTGGAGGCTGGAATGCTCACAACGATCGTGATCGGTGCCGCGTCCGGGATCGGCGCCGCGACCACCTGCGTACTTCGCGACGCCGGCCATCGCGTCATCACTGCTGATCTCGCCGGGACGGGCGCAGACGTAGCCGTGGACGTCACCGACGAGGCGTCCGTGGCTGCCCTGTTCGAAGGGGTTGCCGTCGAGGAGAGCGGATACACCGGCGTGGTGAACTGTGCCGGGATCAGCACTCTGGCTCGGATCGTCGACCACGACATCACTGAGTGGCGCCGCGTTGTCGACGTCTGCCTGACAGGTGCCTTCCTGGTTCTCAAGCACGCCGGGCGAAGTGTCGCCGACGGCGGCTCGTTGGTCTCCCTGACCTCGCTCAACGCACGACAGCCGGGCACTGGGTTGGCGGCGTACTGCGCAGCCAAGGCGGGTCTGGTCGCCCTGACGGAGGTCGCCGCGCTCGAGCTTGCTCCTCGAAAGGTGCGCGTCAACGCGGTCGCGCCCGGGCTCGTGGTCACTCCGTTGACGGAGCCGGCGATGGGTCTGCCAGGTGTCCGTGAAGGCTACTTGGAGAACACGCCGCTTGGACGCTCGGGTGAGCCGGAGGAGATCGGCGCAGCCATCCGGTATCTGCTCTCCGACGACGCCAGGTGGATCACTGGCGAGACGCTCGACATCAATGGTGGTGCACATCTTCAGCGCTACCCAGACCTCGTGGGCCTGATCGAGAAGGCGTTCGCCTAGGCCAATTGCCGGGTGGCCCCACAGGGCCCGACGAGGTCGGGTGAAACGCGAGAAACCCCAGGTCTCCCTGGGGTTTCTCTCTGTGCGCGAGGGGGGACTTGAACCCCCACCCACTAATACGTGGACTAGCACCTCAAGCTAGCGCGTCTGCCTATTCCGCCACCCGCGCGCAACAAGAAGAACATTATCAGGAGGCCGTCCCGGTGCCGAATCGGGATGGCCCTGTGGGCACACGCCCAGGTCAGGCCGGGAGAAGAGCGCGGGCGGGGTGGTTGCTGGTGACCATCCAGACCCGCTTGTCGTACACGAAACGGCGCAGGCGGCCGGGGTTGTCGACGGTCCAGACCAGGACCTTGATGTTGCGGTGATGCGCCCAGCGCAGCAGCCAGACATCGGCGAGGCGCTGCTCGACGACGACCAGGTTGGAGCGGCAGCGGCGGATGCGGCCCTCGGGGAAGAACTCCGAGAGCTTGAGCCGGAAGAGCTTGATCGGGTGGTGGCGGAAGTCGACGCCGCCGAGCGAGAGGCCGACCAGCGTCGAGGGGGAGCGGAGGTCGGCCCAGTCGCGCAGGGCGCGTACGGATTCGTCGACCATCGTGGTCACGATGAAGCTCTCGTTCATCACCTCGAGGGCGATCTCGGCGGCGTCGACCTCTTGCGGGAGCCCGAGGTGGTTCGACGGCGAGGCGAACTTGAGGTCGATGTGGGCGTGCTTGCCGTGGGCGGCGAGCAGTTCGAGAGCCTCCCGGTAGCGCACCAGGCGGAACGGTGCGAGCCTCGCGAGTGCTGCGTACGTCCTGTCCTCGATCTTCACCCTGCGGCCGATGCGGTCGCGGATGTGGCCGTCGTGGTGAAGGACGAACTCGCCGTCGCGGGTGCGGTGCACGTCGAACTCGACGTAGTCGACCTCCATCCGGACGGCCTCCAGGAGCGACTCCCAGGAGTTGTCACGGTGCCCCGACTGACGCGCCGCGGCGCGGTGAGCGGAGAGGAGGGCGCGCTTCTGCATGCGTCCATGGAAACCCACCCGGCCGAACACACTGAAATCCTTTGCCCTTATACAGGTGGACGTCAGACGGCGGTTTGTCGCACCCGGTCGATACGGTGGCTTCATGACCAGCGCCGAGACCGAGGTCGTCGACCTCTGCCGTGACCTGATCCGGATCGACACCAGCAACTACGGCAACGACCCGGGGCCGGGGGAGCGGAAGGCAGCCGAGTACGTCGCGGCGCAGCTCGACGAGGTCGGGATCTCCTCCGAGATCTACGAGTCGGAGCAGGGCCGGGCGTCGGTCGTCGCGCAGTGGGGTGGGTCGTCCGGTGACGGGCTGCTCCTGCACGGTCACCTCGACGTCGTCCCCGCCGCAGCCGAGGACTGGCAGATCGACCCCTTCTCCGGGGAGATCCAGGACGGCTACGTCTGGGGCCGCGGCGCCGTCGACATGAAGGACTTCGACGCGATGCTGCTCGCGGTCGTCCGTGAGCGCCAGCGCACCGGAAGGATCCCGGAGCGCCCGATCACGCTCGCCTTCACGGCCGACGAGGAAGCCGGCGGGATGAAGGGCGCCCACGTGCTCGTCGAGGACCACCCCGACCTGCTCGCCCACTGCACCGAGGCGGTCGGTGAGGTCGGTGGCTTCTCGACGACGGTGAAGGGACGCCGTCTCTATCTCATCGAGGCTGCCGAGAAGGGCATGGCCTGGATGAAGCTGACGGCCCGTGGCACTGCCGGGCACGGCTCGATGATCAACCGCGACAACCCGATCACCCGGCTCTCCGGCGCGATCGCGCGCATCGGCGCCCACGAGTGGCCGGTGCAGCTGACCCCGACGATGCAGACGCTGCTCGCCGCGGTCGGCGAGATCGCGGGGGAGGAGCCCACCCCGGAGAACGCCGAGCGGCTCGTCGAGGAGTTCGGCCCGGCCGCCCGGATGATCGGCGCCACCCTGCGCAACGTGACCAACCCGACCATGACCAGTGCCGGTTACAAGGTCAACGTCATCCCGACCGAGGCCACCGCTCACGTCGACGGCCGATTCCTGCCCGGCTTCGAGGACGACTTCTTCGAGACGCTGCGCAAGCTGTGCGGCGAAGGGATCGACATCGAGTTCGACCAGAACCAGATGCCGTGGGAGACCCCCTACGACGGCGCTCTCGTCGCCGCGATGGAGCGCTCGCTGGTCGCCGAGGATCCCGACGCCCTGGTCGCCCCCTACCTCATGTCCGCCGGCACCGACGCCAAGCACTTCAAGCGGCTCGGGATGAGGACGTACGGCTTCGCGCCGTTGCGGCTGCCCGAGGAGCTGGACTTCACCGCACTCTTCCACGGCGTGGACGAGCGGGTCCCGGTCGACGCGCTCCAGTTCGGGGCGCGCGTCATGGACCGCTTCCTCGACCAGGTCTGACCTCCCGCGCCGAGTCGGCTCGTCCTGACGAGAAACGGCGCCGAGTCGGCTCGTTAGGACGAGCCGACTCGGCAGGGGATTTGGTCAGGATGGGCCGGGTCGGCGTCGGTTCAGGGGACGAGAGCGGCGAGGGTGTTCTCGCTCAGGGTGGCGACCTCGGCGTGGCCGGTGCGGTGGGCCCAGGCGGCGACGGAGATGGCGTCGCGGACCTGGAGGCGGTGCCAGGCCTCGGGCTCGCGGGGATCGGAGCCGTAGCCCTCGAGGAAGGCCTTCTCGAAGGTGTCGTCACGGACGAAGTCCTGCGCGGAGAGCCGGGAGAGGTCGTAGAGGGCCGGGCGGAAGCCGAAGCGGCCGGAGTCGATGACACGCAGGATGCCGGCGTCGACGACCCAGCTGGTCGGCTGCCAGTCGCCGTGGGTGGGGACGAGCACCGTGGTCGGCGTCGGCCATGAGGTGATCTCGGTGCGAAGACGCTCGGTGAGGTCGGTCTCGAGACCCGTCCCGTCCAGGGCGGCGAGGGCGCGCTCGTCGAGCTCCGGCTCGTAGTCCTCGTCCTCGACGCTGGCCTGGCCGTGGAACGTCGCGAGCAGCTCACCCGCCTGGCGGTAGATCTCCGGGTCGTGGATGGCCGTCGACGTGCTCGCCGGCTCGCCGTCGAGGTGGGTCATCACGATGATGCGGGCGTCCAGGTCGGCCTCGACGAGGCTCGGCGCGCGGCCGGCGTCGGTCCAGGGGGCCAGCCAGCTGCGGTGGGCCGCGAGCTCACGGTCGATGTGGCGTACGCCTTCCGCCGTGGTCTTCACCAGGAACCGGTCCTCACCGGCGGAGAGCACGAGTGCGGTGGTGCCGGCGCGGTGCAGTGCGCTGCGGTCGGTGACCACCTCGGCTCCGGGGAGCCACTGGTCGAGGAGGTCGCGCTGGGCGGGGGTCAGGGTGTCGAGTGCCGAGATCACGGGCGGATCCTGCCAGCGCCGAGCAGGCCCCAGCTGCCGTGTCGCGGCGAGATGTCCATGTTGTTGGCGCCTTGTGGGCGCCGCTTATCCAGATCAGCTCAGATCAGCCCGGATCGGCTCAGATCGGGAGGATGACCTCGGCGTTGAACGTCTCGACGACAGGCTCACCGGCGAGGTTGGGGCCGATGCTGGTGAGGGTCGCGTTGCCGATCGGGCCGATCCGCATCCAGGTCGCCGGCGGGGCGTTGAGCACCTCGCGTACGAACCAGGCGACCACGAACGCGTGGGTGACCAGCACGATCTCCTCGTCGTGGTGCTCGAACCAGAGCCTGTGCCAGGCGGTGGTGAGGTCGGCGCCGTCGAGGTCCGCCTCGGCCTCGGGTACGTCCTCGAACCACTCCCAGCGGTGGGTCGGGTAGTCGCCACGACGCTCCGGCGACGGCACCGGGGTGCGGTCGGCGAGAAGGTCGGAGGACACCGGCCCCGCACCCAGGTTCTCGGTGAGGATGGAGGCCGTCTCGGTCGTACGCCGGCTGGGGCCGTGCAGGACCTGGCGGATCGGGCGGAACGCGAGTCGGTTGGCGAGCGCCTGGACCTGCCGTCGGCCGAGGTCGGAGAGGCCGGGGTCGAAGGTGTCCCCGCCGGCGGCTTCGCCGTGGCGTACGAGATGGATCACCCGCAGGACCCTAATATCTGGACGCGCGAGGGGCGCGGAGACGCGCTCAGACGGTGAGCCGCTGCCGGATGATCTTGCGCCGAAGCGTCACCCGGCGGGTGCCGTCGGCGGTGATCCGGACGCGGTCGAGCTCCCAGCCACCGTGCTCGGCGCGCTCGACGAGGAGCTTGGTGACGATGTTGCGGGAGAACTCACGCGAGAAGATCACCTTGTCGTACTCCCACATCACTCCAGGACGAGGCGGACGGCGTTCGGCTCGGGCCAAGGCGGCACTCCTTCTGATGGACTACTCAGGAGAACCAGTGTGCCGGAAGAGATGTTCCCTCGTGGTGCTGTTTCGGCAGTGAGAGTCAGACGGCGGAGACGTCGTCGAGGGCGAGCGCGATCTCGGGCGGGAGAGTGAGGTCGGCGACCTGCAGCGCCTCCTTGAGCTGAGCCGCGGTGCGCGCCCCGAGGATCGGTGCGGTGACGCCCGGCCGGTCGCGCACCCACGCCAGCGAGACCTGCAGCGGCGTCCACTCCAGGCCTTCGGCGGCCTTGGCGACGGCGGTGACGATCCCGCGCGAGCGCTCGTCGTCGAAGGCGTCCACCCGTGCCGAGAAGTTCGGGTCGGCGCCGCGGGAGTGCGTCGGGATGCCGGTGCGGTACTTCCCGGTCAGCACGCCGCCGGCCAGTGGCGACCAGGCCAGCAGGCCCATCCCCAGCGCCTCGGTGGCGGGCAGCACCTCGTACTCGATGTCGCGGGCCAGCAGCGAGTACTCCACCTGGGTCGAGGCCAGCGTCGCCCGGCCCGGGACGGCTCTCTGCCAGGTCGCGGCCTGGGCGGTCTGCCACCCGCTGTAGTTGGAGACACCGACGTAGGCGGCCCGGCCGCTGCTCAGTGCCATGTCGAGCGCGGTGAGGGTCTCCTCGAGCGGCACATCGGGGGACCAGACGTGCACCTGCCACAGGTCGACGTGGTCGACGCCGAGCCGCTTCAACGAGGCGTCGAGGCCGGTCAGCAGGCCACCGCGAGAGGTGTCCACGCCCCGGTTGCCGCCGCGCCAGGTGATCCCGCCCTTGGTCGCCACGACGACGTCGTCACGAGCCACGACACGCTCCTGGAGGAGAGAGCCGAGCAGTGCCTCCGAGGCACCGTCGCCGTAGCCGGCGGCGGTGTCGACCAGCGTGCCGCCGGCCTCGGTGAAACCGGCCAGCTGCTCGCGGGCCTCGTGCTCGTCGGTCACGCTGCCCCAGGTCATGGTGCCCAGGGCGAGAGACGAGACTCGCAGCCCAGTGGCTCCGAGGAGTCGGCTCTGCATGAGACCAATCTATCCGTGCCCGTGGCAGGGCCCCGGCCGGACACGCTGGCAGTGACCGCGGACACACCGACGGGGAGGCAGCGGTCGGGTGCGGCGTACCTGCCCCTTAGAGTTTCCGCCCGTGGATTATCTGCAGGCGATCGCACTGGGCATTCTTCAGGCACTCACCGAGTTCCTGCCCATCTCATCCAGCGCGCACCTGCGCATCTTCCCCGAGCTGCTCGGCTGGGGAGACCCCGGTGCAGCGTTCACCGCCGTGATCCAGATCGGCACCGAGCTGGCCGTGGTGTTCTACATGTGGCGCAACATCCGCGACATCATCGTGACCTGGTTCAAGAGCCTCTTCAACGCCGAGCTGCGCAGCCACACCGATGCCCGGATGGGCTGGTTCATCATCGTCGGCTCGATCCCGATCGTGGTGATCGGATTCGTGATGAAGGACATCATCGAGCACGACCTGCGCAGCCTGTACGTCGTCGGCACCATGCTCGTCGTCATGGGCATCGTCCTCGGTGTCGCCGACCGGCTCGGCGCGAACCGCAAGCAGTTCGACGACCTGTCCTGGCGCGACGCGATCCTGATGGGCTGCGCCCAGGCATGCGCTCTGATCCCCGGCGTCTCGCGCTCGGGGGCCACGATCTCGATGGGCCGCGCGCTCGGCTACGAGCGGGCCACCGTGACCCGCTACGCCTTCCTGCTGGCGCTGCCGGCGGTCTTCGGTGCCGGTCTGTTCGAGATGGGCGAGATCGCCCATGGCGCCAACCTCTACGGCTGGGGTCCGACGATCGTCGCCACGATCGTCTCCTTCGTCCTCGGCTACGCCGTGATCGCGTGGCTGCTGAAGTACCTCTCGCACAACACCTACACCCCGTTCGTGATCTACCGGGTCGTCCTCGGGCTCGTGGTTCTGGCGCTCCTCGGCGCGGGAGTGCTCACCGAGTGGTGATCGTGACAAACTCAGGGACGTGTCTGCTGCACTCGATCCCTCCGGCGGCAAGAAGCCTGCCGTAACACCCGCTGCCATCGAGGAGGCCGCCGCGCGCACGATCGCCACGCGCACGGCGGTCGAACGCTCGGTCAGACTCTCGGAGAGGTACGCCGCCGAGGTCCTGCTCAAGCGGGAGGACCTGCAGCTCGGGCGCTCCTACAAGGTCCGGGGCGCCTACAACCTGATGAGCTCGCTGACGCCCGAGGAGCTCGAGCGCGGCGTCGTGTGCGCCAGCGCCGGCAACCACGCCCAGGGCGTCGCGATCTCCTGCGCCCGCCTCGGCGTGCCCGGCCACATCGTGGTGCCGACGAACACGCCCAAGCAGAAGCGCGACCGGATCACCGCCCTCGGCGGCTCCCACGTGACGCTGACCCTCCACGGCTCGACCTACGACGAGGCCTCGGCCTACGCCTACGAGCTCGGCCGCGGGCTCGGGGCCACCTACGTCTCCGCCTTCGACGACCCGCGCACGATCGCCGGGCAGGGCACGGTCGGCTACGAACTGACCTCCCAGATCGGCGAGCCGCTGGACGTCCTGCTGCTGCCGGTCGGTGGCGGCGGGCTCGCCTCGGGGGTGTCGACCTGGGTGCGCGAGGTCTGGCCGCAGACCCGGATCATCGGGGTCGAGCCCGCGGGCGCCGCCTCGATGGCGGCCGCGATCGAGGCCGGCGGGCCGGTCCGGCTGGACACGCTCGACACGTTCGTGGACGGTGCCGCGGTCGCGACCGCGGGGAAGGTGACGTACCCGATCGTCAAGGAGTACGTCGACGAGCTCGTCTCCGTGCCGGTCGGCGCGATCTGCGTGGAGATGCTCGAGCTCTACCAGACCGAGGGGATCATCGCCGAGCCCGCGGGTGCGCTCGCGGTGGCCGCCCTCGGGCAGATCGACCTGCGTGGCGCGACGCGCATCGGGGCCGTCCTCTCCGGCGGCAACAACGACGTCTCCCGCTACGCCGACGTGCTCGAGCGCGCCCTGATCCACCAGGGTCTGCGCCACTACTTCCTGGTCTCGTTCCCGCAGGCTCCCGGCGCGCTGCGCGGCTTCCTCGACGACGTCCTGGCCGACGGCGAGGACATCGTCGTCTTCGAGTACGTCAAGAAGTCCAACCGCGAGCACGGGCCTGCGCTGATCGGCATCGACCTCGACTCCGCCGACGGCCTGGACGGGCTGCTCGCGCGGATGGGCGACAGCGATCTGCTCATCGAGCGGATCGAGCCGGACTCACCGCTGTTCACCTTCCTGCACTGATGCGCATCTCCGCCAAGGTCGCCATGATCGGAGTCGTGGCCGGTGTCGTGGCCGTCTCGGGGTGCTCCGGCAAGGCGGTCGATGCCGGCGGCGATCCCGACCGGATCACCCACCGCGCCGTCGCGGCGGTCGCGCTCGAGCATCTACCGACCGGCACCTCCAGCCGGGCCGCGTCCTACACCTCCGAGTCGACACCTCCCGAGCTGGTCTCGGTCGACCTCCGCTACGGCACCGACGGCGAGTACGACGGCGACCTGGTCAGCGTCGCCGTCTCGGCCCAGCCGCCCGAGGACGGCGGTGCCTGCACAGCTGAGGGCGGGCAGCACTGCGTCGACCTGCCGAGCGACGTCGAGGGCGCCGAGATGCAGCTCCGCTGGACCGATGAGGAGCCCGAGGAGGACCCCGGAGTCGTCGGCATCGTGCTGCTGCGCGAAGGTGGCGAGACCGCCTCGATCGGCTATTCCGGGCCCACGATCACCGGCGACCCCCGCAAGCTCGACATGCCGATCGGCGTCGAGAACCTGGTCGCCGTCGTCGAGGACCCGCGGCTCCGCTACCAGGCGACCTCCTCGACCCTGGCTCTCGGTGAGGAGCTGGAGGACTGGGAGGGCGGCGAGCCCGACCCTGATGCGTACGAGCTGGTCCGCAACACCGACCACGGCATCGCCCAGGCCTATGTCGGCGGCCGCGGGGGTTATGGCTACTACCAGGGCGTCATCCGGTCCCCGCTTCGCGAGCGGTTCGGCCCCGAGGCCATCGGCGGTCGACTGCTGCAGCGCTCCTCACCTGACTTCACGGGCATGCCGGACGCCGACATCGACGTCCTCGCCGCGCCCTCCCCGCCCGCCTGGATGACCCGCGAACCCTGCTCGGCACCGACGCTGCGTACGCACTGTGTCGCCACGAAGGGCAAGCGTGGCCCGCTGGTCTTCGCCTGGAAGCCTGCCAAGGGTGAGGATCCCGGTTGGGCCTGGATGATCTCGATGCGCAGGGACGAGGTCGTCGCGGTGCGTTACCAGGGTCCGCCGATGCCGGCTGCCTACGACGACGCCGCGATGCTCACCGAGTGGTACCAGGGGGAGCAGCTCGACGCGCAGGGCGGCGAGGGCGAGTCGGAGTTCGCCGACGACCTGTCCCTGTGGTGCGACCGGGAGCATCTCGACGCCCGCCCGGTCAAGCAGCTCGACTAGAACCAGCCCGACCTGCCGGTCCGGATACTCGTATGGGTATTCGTCCCGTTTCGGCTGTTGAGATCAGTTTCCCGATGGGACGTCCTTGTTGCCTACACGTGGAAAACTGGCGGGCGATGAGTAGCACCGAGCACCACATCGCGTGGCTCGAAGCGAAAGCCGAGAAGTACGTCGAAGACGCCAAGGTCTTCACGAGTGCCAGGACCAGCGACCTTCAGGTCGGCGGACTCTCGGGGGAGCAGTGGGCCACCGTGTATCGAGCCGTGGCACATGAGCTCCAAGAGTGCGCGCGAGAGTGCGCACGCGAGGCCGCGGAGCGGCAGCCGCGCGGCTGGTGGCGCAGAGGGTAGCGAAGCGGTCAGAACCAGCCGGACTTGCGGAAGAAGATCCACAGGCCGGCCATCACCGAGGCCATCAGGATCAGGGCGAACGGATAGCCGAAGGTCCAGTCGAGCTCGGGCATGTGGGTGAAGTTCATCCCGTAGACGCCGGCGATCAGAGTGGGCACCACGACCATCGCCGCACCCGCGGAGATCTTGCGCATGTCCTCGTTCTGCTGCAGCGAGAGCTGGGCCAGGTGCGCCTCGAACGCGGAGGAGAGCAGGGTGTCGAGGTTCTCGACGGTCTCCGCGATCGAGGAGAGGTGGTCGAGCACATCGCGGAAGTAGGGGCGCAGGTCGGGATCGATAGCCCCCTCGCCGGTGGCGAAGCGGCGCACCGGCTCCCGCAGCGGCATCACCGCCCGGCGTACCTCGGCCAGCTCCCGCTTGAGGCGATAGATCCGGGCGGAGTCCCGGGTGCGCTCGTTGGAGAAGACCGAGGTCTCGACCTCGTCGACGTCCTCGGTGAGGCCGTCCATGACGCGTACGTAGCCGTCGACGATGTAGTCGACCACGGCGTAGACGGCCGAGTAGCTGCCCTCGGTGAGCAGCTGCTCCTCGCTGGTCTCCAGCAGCTCACGGGCCGGCGCGAGGCGGGAGCCTCGGCCGTGGCGGACGGTGATGACGTAGTCGGGGCCGATGAAGAAGGCGACCTCGCCGGTCTCGACGGCGTCCTCGGCGTCGACGTACCAGAGCGTCTTGACGACCAGGAACATCCCGCCCTCGTAGCGCTCCAGCTTGGGGCGCTGGTGGGCGGTGAGCGCGTCCTCGACGGCGAGCGGATGCAGCCCGAACGCCTCGGCGACCTCGTCGAGCTCGTACTGGCTGGGCTGGTAGAGCCCGAGCCAGACGAAGTCGCCCTCCTCCGTCACGCCGCTGCGCAGCGACGCGTAGTCGTGGGGCGCGCAGTCGGTCTTGTCGCGCTCACCGGCGCGGTAGAGAGCGCTGTCGACGATCACATTGTCAGGTTAGGGCATGTGGGCCGCTCCCCACGGTGTGGATAGGGTCCCCGACGTGGCGACGATGATCCTGGTGAGACACGGCCGTACAACGGCGAACGCATCCGGCACCCTGGCCGGCCGACTTCCCGGGGTGAGGCTGGACGAGCGCGGTCGGGAGCAGGCGAGCCGAGCGGCCGAGCGGATCGCACCGGTGCCCTTGGCGCTTGCCGTGACCAGCCCGATGGAGCGCTGCCAGGAGACGCTGTCGGCGATCCTGGAGGGCCGCGCCGAGCAGCCGTCCGTCGTCGTCGAGGACGGCGTCTCCGAGTGCGACTACGGCGAGTGGCAGGGGGAGAAGATCACGACGCTGGCGCGGCGCAAGCTGTGGAAGACGGTGCAGACCCAGCCCTCCGCCGTGACCTTCCCCGGCGGCGAGTCGATGGCCGCGATGCAGGCCCGAGGAGTCGAGGCCGTACGCCGCCACGACGCCGCCGTCACGGCCGCCCACGGGGACGCGGCGGTCTGGCTGTGCGTGAGCCACGGCGACCTGATCAAGTCGATCCTGGCCGACGCGCTCGGGATGCACCTGGACCTCTTCCAGCGGCTGCACGTCGACCCGGCCTCGATCTCGGTCGTCCGCTACGGCGAAGGGCGCCCCTCGGTCCTGGCGACGAACACGCACGACGGCGATCTGTCCTGGCTGGCGCCACAGGGCTCGTCCAAGAGGGCGCCCGCGAAGAAGGGGCGCAAGTCGCCGCGACGCCGCAGCGACGACGCCGTCGTGGGCGGTGGCTCGGGTCCTGAGGCAGGTCTGGATAAGGTTTGACCATGCCTGTGATGCACGCCTTCGACCCGCCCGAGCGATTCGTCGTCGGCACCGTCGGTGAGCCTGGGGCGCGTACGTTCTTCCTCCAGGCGCGCGAGGGAGCGCGGGTCGTCTCCGTGGCCCTGGAGAAGCAGCAGGTCACGGTGCTCGCCGAGCGGCTCGACGAGCTCCTCGACGAGGTGATGAAGTCGGCGCCCGCCGTGGTGCCGGCGATCGCGCCCTACGACCTCGACGACAACGGCCCGCTGGAGCAGCCGATCGAGGAGGAGTTCCGGGCCGGCACGATGACGCTGGCCTGGGACCCCGACGAGGACCTGGTCGTCCTCGAGGTCTTCCCGATCAGCGAGGTCGAGGTGATCGCCGAGGTCGACGAGTCCGGCAGGCTGGTCGATGAGGAGGCCGAGATCGAGTTGGAGGAGGCCGAGCCCGACGAGGTGCTCCTGGTGCGGATCGCCCCGCGCAACGCCCGTGCCTTCGTCAAGCGGGCCGAGGCGGTGCTGGGCGCCGGACGCCCCAACTGCCCGTTCTGCGGGAGCCCGATCGACCCCGAGGGACACCTGTGTGTGCGGGCGAACGGGTTCAAGCGGCGTGACCCGGTCTGATCCTGTGGATCCGGCTCCGGAGATCGCGCCCAGTGCCCCCGAGAACGACGGGACCCTGGAGCTCGTCGGACGGCTGACCACGGCCTCCAACGCGACGTTCCTGGCCATGCTCGGCGAGTCCGAGGTGGTCTACAAGCCGATCGCGGGGGAGCGGCCGCTGTGGGACTTCCCCGACGGTCAGCTCGCGCACCGCGAGGTCGCCGCCCACCTCGTCTCGCAGACGCTGGGATGGTCGGTGGTCCCCGAGACCTGGCTCGGTGAGGGGCCGCACGGCCCGGGGATGATCCAGCGGTGGGTCCATGCCGACGAGAGCATCGAGCCGGTCACGATCGTGCCGGAAGGGGCGGTTCCCGACGGCTACCTGCGGGTCTTCGACGGCTTCGACGAGCAGGACCGGGTCGTGACCCTGGCCCACGAGGACACGCCCGGGCTGCGACGGATGGCGGTCTTCGACGCGATCACCAACAACGCCGACCGCAAGGGCGGTCACGTCCTGCCGGTCTCCGGCGGGCGCCGATACGGCTGCGACCACGGGCTGACCTTCCACGAGGAGCCGAAGCTGCGCACCATCCTGTGGGGATGGCGGGGACAGGGCTTCTCCGCCGAGGAGCTCTCCGGCATCCGGGCGGTCCACGCGGGGCTCGCCGGCGCGCTGGGGCGGGAGCTGGCTGCGTACCTGACGGGTCGGGAGGTCGACGCGCTCGGCCGGCGCTGCGAGATCCTGCTCGCCGAGGGCGTCTTCCCGCGGCCGGAG
The DNA here is from genome assembly GCF_042730435.1 of Nocardioides sp. NPDC059952. Lineage (NCBI taxonomy): Bacteria > Bacillati > Actinomycetota > Actinomycetes > Propionibacteriales > Nocardioidaceae > Nocardioides > Nocardioides sp. NPDC059952. Next base: position 184,189 of record NZ_JBHWLY010000002.1, read on the forward strand.
TACGACCGCCATGTCATCCCGTGGCCGCCCTTCTGAGACACGTGGTCCCCGCCAAGTAGGCTGCACCCATGCGCGCATGGTCTGCACCCGAAGTCCCAGAGCTGTCCGTCAACGGACCCGAGGTGCAGCTCTATGACCATCAGCGGGACGCTGTCGTCCCGACCCAGGGTCAGGGGCGGCGTTCGCTCTACGTATGCGGCATCACGCCCTACGACGCGACCCACATGGGCCACGCCAACACCTACGTCGCCTTCGACCTGCTCCACCGGGCCTGGCTCAACGCCGGCCACGAGGTCGGCTACACGCAGAACGTCACCGACGTCGACGACCCGCTGCTCGAGCGGGCCGACAAGGTCGGGATCGAGTGGGAGGCGCTCGCCGAGCGCGAGACCGAGCTCTTCCGCCAGGACATGGAGGCGCTGCGGGTCGTGCCTCCGCAGCACTACATCGGCGCGGTCGAGTCGATCCCGCTGGTGCTCTCGCTGATCGGCGAGCTCGAGGAGGCCGGTGCGATCTACAAGGTCGACGAGGACGTCTACGCCTCGGTGGCAGTCGACGACGCGTTCGGCGAGGAGTCGCGCCTGGGGCGCGAGGAGATGATCGAGCTCTTCGGTGAGCGGGGCGGCGACCCCGAGCGGGCCGGCAAGAAGGACCCGCTCGACCCGCTGCTGTGGCGCGCCGAGCGTCCTGGCGAGCCGTCCTGGCCCTCGCCCTACGGTCCCGGCCGCCCCGGCTGGCACATCGAGTGCACCGCGATCGCCCTGGAGCACCTCGGCGCCGGGTTCACCGTCCAGGCCGGCGGCTCCGACCTGGTCTTCCCGCACCACGAGATGTCCGGATCGCACGCGCGGTCGGCGGGCAAGGACTTCGCCGAGATCTACACCCACGGCGGGATGGTGGCCTACGACGGCCACAAGATGTCCAAGTCGCGCGGCAACCTGGTCTTCGTCTCCGCCCTGCGCAACTCCGAGATCGACCCGATGGCGATCCGGCTGGTGCTGCTCGGCCACCACTACCGCGACGACTGGGAGTGGACCGACGCCAAGCTCTTCGACGCCGTCGACAAGGTCGCCGAGTGGCGTAAGGCCGTCGCCCTCGGTCGTGGCGCCCCCGCGGCCCCGGTCGTCGAGACGGTCCTCGGTGCCCTGGCCGACGACCTCGACGCCCCGCGTGCGGTCGAGGCCGTCGACGCGTGGGTCGCCGCCACCCTCGGCGCGGGCGGTCTCGCCGAGACCTCCGACGCTCTCGCCGGGGAGACGATCTCCAAGGTCGTCGACGCGGCCCTGGGCATCAAGCTCTAGCCGGCCCCCGCTGGTCGAGCCGCCGGAGCCGCTAGGCGGAGGCGTGTCGAGACCAACACGGTCCCATCGCTG